>JAJRVS010000392.1 GCA_024277195.1 Verrucomicrobiota bacterium
TGACCAGTGGCGTGAGGCGATTGCCAAGGCGGCGGGCACTACTCGCGACAGGGTGGCGGTACATACGATTCACAACCATGACTCGCCGGGCTGTGATGCATCGGCGGCAAAGCTATTGGATGGGCAGGGATTAAAAAATGTGATTTTTGATCAGAGCTCGCATGATCTGGCGATCGCTAAAACGGTGGTAGCAGTGAAGGATGCTTTGGCCAAGAAGCAGCGCATCACGCACGTGGGTAGTGGTAAGGGCATGGTGGAAAAGTTCGCTTCCAATCGGCGGATTTTGGGCGAGGACGGAAAAATCAAATGGTGGCGTGGCAGCTCCTGTAAAAAACCGGAGGTCGCTGCGGCTGCGGAAGGCACGATAGATCCGGAGTTGAGTTTGTTGAGTTTTTGGAATGGGGAACAGGCAGTGGCAGCATTGACTTTTTACGCTTCGCATCCCATGAGTTATTACGGCAAGGGCGGGGTGACACCGGATACGTCTGGTCTGGCGCGGCGGATGCGGCAGCAGGAAACCGGGGTGACGCATATTCATTTTAATGGCGCCGGTGGCAATGTGGCGGCGGGGAAATATAATGATGGTTCGGTGGGCAATCGAGCAGTGCTCACTGCGCGTATGGAAGCGGGTATGAAACGGGCATGGGCGTCCCAGCAGAAGGTGAAGCTGGATCTGGCTGGAGTGAAGTGGAACACGGTTCCGGTGAGTTTGCCGTGGAAGGGCAAAACAGAGGATGAGCTGAATGAAGAACTGCTGAATGAGAAGACACCGTTGGGCACTCGTATTCGTGCGGCGCGTGATTTGGTTTATTTTCGGCGTTGGAAGGAAGGTCACAAAATCGATATCGGGCGGCTGGCGGTGGGGCCGGCGCAGGCATTGTTTTTTCCTGGTGAGTTGTTTGTGGAGTATCAGTTGCAGGCCAAAAAGATGAAACCTGAGCAGATGGTGGCGGTGGCTGCTTACGGGGATGGCGGGCCGGGTTATATTGGGACTCAGATTGCTTATGGGCAGGGAGGTTACGAGGTGGGTCGGGTGTCACGAACGCAGCCTGAGGTCGAGGGGGTGTTGATGCAGGCGATCAAGGAACTGTTGCAGAAAAATTAAACAAGTTTGTAGGGAAAGTTTGCAGCTGGCGTCTTTATTATGACCGAAGCAGAGATTAAACATTTTCGTTTGCAGATATTTCTAATAAACGGAGTTTTTTTTGTTTCAGTTTGCTGAAAAATTTCATATAAATAAATTGCGAGCTTTTTACCCCTTATCCCCCCTTAATGAACCGAAAATTTCTGGATTTTAATTTGCGCAATTTATCCCGAAGGAATCGTGAGTTGGGCAGTGATATCGATGCCGGGACGGTAGTGGAGGATCAGCGGGTGGGACTGAAGCCGCAGAAGGGTTGGGCAAAGAGGAATTGTCAATTTATTGGAAGTCGTTTGGTGCCGACGATATTAAAACAGCGGGAGCGTTCATTTATCGGACGTCCGGTGTATGCTGATTTGGAACATCACGAAATCGAAGTGACCTGGATTGGTCACGCATCGTTTTTGATCCGCACCCCGGAACTGAATATCATGATTGATCCCAACTGGGCGATGTGGCACGGGCCGGTCAAACGTGCGCGCCATCCCGGTATGGCGCTGATGGATCTGCCGAGGATTGATCTGGTTTTGGTGACACATGCGCATTTTGATCATTTACACCGGCCGTCTTTGAAAAAAATAGCCAAAGGTCAACCGATCCTGGTGCCGACCGGGGTCGGACGTTTGATGAGGAGGATGAACTTCTCGGTGGTGCGGGAGATGAATAATTGGGACACCTTCAGGGCGGGGGATACGGAGATCGTTTTTACTCCGGCTTATCATTGGGGGGCACGCATGATTCATGATACCCACCGGGGATTCGGGGGCTTTTTGATCAATACCCCGCACGCGAGTTTATACCACAGTGGGGACAGTGCTTATTTCGAGGGTTTTGGGGATATCGGGGAGCGCTATGATATCGGCACAGCGCTATTGCCGATCGGTGCCTATGAAGCTCCGAGTGGACGTGATGTGCACATGAATCCGGAAGAAGCTTTGCAGGCTTTTGCCGATTTAAAGGCAGATCGCATGATCCCGATGCATCACGCTACTTTTCCGCTGGGAAATGAGAGTATGTGCGAGCCGATGCGACGGTTGAACCTGGCGGCGATAGCGCAGAATGTTCATCACCAGGTTTTGGCGCCAAGAGAAGGAGAGCAGTTGGTGGTAGCTCATTGAGCTAGAAGGATGATCCAAGGCACTGCTAGTGAAAAAACAGTTTAAGTTAATATAAAGGTTATTCGTAGCTAACCTTAGTATTGGACTGTTTAAATACGGTCAGATGGCCATTGTTCTGTGCAGACTTGTGTTTTTGGGTAACACGTATTCTCCAGTGCCATTGATGGCTTTGCCTACCTGTTCGAGCCACTGCATGGCGGCGACTTCCACAAAACGTGGCAGTTGATCGAGTTGGGTCAAGGCTTGGGACAGAGTAAGGTCATGGGATTCCAGCGCCGTCTCCAGATCTTGACTGAGTTCAGGCATTTCAAAGTGCAGGGCGCCCAAGTAGTCAGTGACTTTGGCCGCGTAACTATCTTTCCACGGCAATTTTTTAGTTTGTGCGGTGATGGACGAAAAGTGGGGGATGACATAATCGGCGCTGTCGGAAAATATCTCGGCGAGTTCGATGAGTTCGTTGTGGCAGCGCTCACTGTCGTGACAGGGAACAACCAAGGTCATGGAAGCGTCAATTTCCGCTAATACCGTGTCGATCTCGTTTTCTTCAAAAAACTCGGCCCAAATGCGGGCGTCTCCACTGTTGAGATCCAGAATAACTACGTCGTTGCGATCAATCGCCCGGATGAGTTGGGAAATCTCAAGTTGTTCGTCAAAGTCCCAGTAATCACCGGAAAAGTCATCATCTACGTCACCTTCATCGGTAGTGATGAATTGGTGTTTAACTCCCTGGTTATTTAAAAGGTGTTGGAAGGAGAGGGCGAAGGTGGACTTGCCAGAATCCTCCAGGTCGTTAGCGACAACAATCAGCTTTTTCATATTTGAAATAGTTAAGTTTTATTGAAATTATAGAAAACTTAACTAATTACAAGCTTTTTTTAGGAATAAATAAATAAAGTATATGAGAGGGTGTTTGCCTAGGCGCTTAGCTGGATGCTGGCGAGTAGAGAGTGTTGCTGGGTGCTTCTGAAGGGCGGGCATTTCACCTGCGGGGAGTCTGGCGGAATGAACAAATTCCGGATTGAGTAGTCAGTAAAAGGAGGCAGGTAGCTGCACGCGAAAAACTCGAAGAGAGTTTGATTTTTAAAAATCTACGATGGCTATTTTTTATCTATGAAGATTAACTCTTTAGGAATCCAACTCGTTTTGGTGGGCGCGTTGATCGTTGCTATCGGCCTGGCCTTATGGCGCTCGATGGAGGGGGAGCGCTTGAGTTATGGTCTTGATGTTGAGCCTGTGTTGATCGAGCGATGTTACGACTGCCATGGGGATGGCATGGATAAGGGAGGCATTGCTCTGGATGAGTATGCTGACGAACTTGAGTTGGTGAGTGATAAAAAGATGTGGGCAGCGGTTTATGACAATTTGGAAAAACATCTGATGCCGCCGCCGGATAAGTCGCAGCCCGGGAGTGATGAGCGAGAACTTGTCATCGCTTGGATCGAAAGTGAGGTTTTTAAGTTGGATGCCAAACATCCGGATCCGGGAAAAGTGACGATACGCAGACTGAATCGCGAGGAGTATAATAATACTATGCGCGACTTGATTGGTCTGGATTTACGGCCAGCTGATTCATTCCCGGAAGATGACACCGGTTACGGGTTTGATAACATCGGGGATGTTTTGTCGCTGTCGCCAGTCTTGATGGAGCGTTATCTGAAGGCGAGTGGAGATGTTTTGAACCAAGCCATTGTCACCGAGGCGGCTGCTCCCGAAGTGTTGCTGTATAATGAGAATAAATTCAAGGGCAGAAAGGGGAAACCGAACAAGTCGGGTGATTTGAGCAGTAATGGCACGGTGGCGGTGCGCTTGAAGGTTGCTGATCCAGGTAAATATCAGATCGCCATTCTGGCTGGAGGGAGCCCGGCAAAAAAGCAGTGGCCGTTGATGAAGGTGAAGCTGCAGAATGGTCCGGCTAAAGATTTTCGTGTGACGACGAATCGCAACAATCCGCAGGCCTTTGTGATCGAAGCAGAAATGAAGTCAGGTGAGCATTGGGTGGAGATGACCTTTTCGAATGATTATTATGACCCCAAAGCAAAAGATCCCCGTCAGCGAGATCGCAATTTGTCAGTGTTGAGCGTGAAGCTTACAGGGCCTCTGGATCGACCTGTTCCTGCACCAAGTGAGGTTCAGCTGAAGCTGTTTGCAGCAGGAGAAGGTAAAGGATCCGAGCCGGAGCGGGCTCGTGAGGTTGTGAGAGCTTTTGCCCGACGTGCGTTTCGCCGACCGGTTTCGGAACAGGATTTAAAGGGGCTGATGGGGTTTTATGAAATGGCCAGGCAACAGGGAGAGGGTTTTGAGGCCGGGGTGAGATTAGTGATGCAGGCGGTTTTGATGTCGCCACATTTTCTCTTTCGTGGTGAAATTCAGCCGGACCCAGATAATGAAAAATCGATACACGAGGTCGATGAATATGCTTTGGCTAGTAGGCTTTCATATTTTTTATGGAGCACGATGCCCGATGATGAACTTTTGAATATGGCGGAAAGAGGGGCGCTCAGGAAGGATTTGGATGCCCAGCTTGACCGGATGTTGGCTGATGACAAGATCTCGGCATTAAGTAGAAATTTTGCCGGACAGTGGCTTCAATTACGCAATTTAAAAATAGTCAGTCCTGATCAGAAAAAGTTCAAGCAATGGGATGAAGCTTTGCGAGCTGCGATGTTAGGAGAGACTGAGCATTTTTTTGCTTCGATCGTCGAT
Source organism: Verrucomicrobiota bacterium (assembly GCA_024277195.1). GTDB lineage: Bacteria > Verrucomicrobiota > Verrucomicrobiia > Verrucomicrobiales > DEV007 > JAADHD01. The sequence continues at coordinate 4,963 of JAJRVS010000392.1, forward strand.
GAAAATCGAAATATTCTTGAAATGTTGGACACGGATTATACTTTTGTGAATGAAAGATTGGCACGGCACTACCGGATTCCGGGTGTGAAAGGCGAGGCCTTTCGCAGGGTGAAATTGAGCGAGGGTTTGCAGCGACAGCGTGGAGGGTTGTTAACTCAGGCGAGTATTCTGACGATCACTTCGAACCCCACACGAACTTCGTTAGTGAAACGAGGCAACTGGGTGTTGGAGAATATTCTAGGTTCACCGCCACCGCCCCCACCTCCGGATTTGCCCAGTTTGGAGGAATCTGCCAAGGGTGATAATAAAAACAAATCGCTCAGACAGCAGTTGGAAATTCATCGCGAGGATACGATGTGCGCTTCCTGTCATAACCGGATGGATCCGATTGGATTTGGCTTGGAAAGTTATAATGCCATCGGAGCCTGGCAAGATGAAGAAGGCGGGAAAGCCATCGATGCATCGGGGGTGTTGTACACCGGAGAGTCGTTTGATGGGCCGGCGCAGATGCGTCGGTTGTTGGCCAATGGAAAAAAAGATGCCTTTGTTCGTTGTCTGAGTGAGATGATGTTGATCTATGCTTTGGGCAGGGGGATGGAATATTATGACAAACCCGCTTTACGCGAGATTGCTTCCAAGGTGGAGCAAGGGGAATACCGGATGCATGAATTGATCAAGGCCGTAGTGAGATCGACGCCTTTCCAACAGCGGCGAGGGGATGGTTGAGTTTGGAGTGAAGGTGGATTTCTTTGATGTTTGTGGGATATTTTGATTAGGAGCCATTTATGGTGAAGGAAAGTATATAGACAAGGGAGATTTTATGATGAAAAGCAGGATACATCGGCGGGCTTTTTTGAGAGGATTGGGCAGTGTGGTGGCGCTGCCTGGTTTGCAGTTGATGGCGGAGCAGAAGGGCGGCAAGCGCCCTCAGCGAATGGCTTTTGTTTATGCTCCCAATGGCGCGATCATGGATCGTTGGCGACCGAAGGGGGTGGGAGCGAAGTGGCAGTTGGGAGAATCGATGGCGGGTTTGAAGAAGCTGAGGAGTGAAATCCAGGTGATCACCGGCTTGGCTCATGACAAGGCTAAAGCCAATGGTGACGGGGCAGGGGATCACGCACGGGCGAACGCAACTTTTCTTACCGGGATCCAAGCACGCAAGACGGCTGGTGCGGATATTCGAAACGGGATTTCGGTGGATCAGTATGCGGCGGCTAAGGTCGGGCATTTGACTCGCTTGCCATCGTTGCAACTGGGCTGCGATCCGGCACGTCAGGCGGGACGTTGTGATTCGGGTTACAGCTGCGCTTATCAGTTTAATTTTTCCTGGAAAACCGAGTCCTTGCCTTTGCCGCCAGAGATTGATCCGCGTTTGGTGTTTGAGCAGATGTTTGGCAGTGGCGATCGTAAACAGGATGCAGAAAGTCGGGCGCGGCGGACTTTGTATGATCAAAGTATCCTGGATTTTGTTTTGCAAGATGCCAAAAAATTACAAAGTCAGCTGGGATACTCGGATCGGCAAAAGTTGGACGAGTATTTGACCGGGGTGCGTGATCTGGAGCGTAAGATCGTCAATGCGGAAAAATTTGCGGCGTCTTTACCTGATATTGACAAACCTACCGGTATTCCTGCGATGTACAAAGATCATATCCGGGTGATGTATGATTTGATGGTATTGGCTTTTCAGAGTGATACCTCCCGCATAGCTACTTTTTTGGTGGCGCATGATGGCAGCAATCGTAATTTTAAAAACCTGGGAGTAGGCGAGGGGCATCATCAGTTGTCTCATCACCGCAATGATGCGGGAAAAATTGCCAAGATTGCAAAAGTCGATCGTTTTTATCTGGATCAGTTTGCTTATTTTCTCGAAAGGCTCAAGGCGGTCAAGGAGCCAGATGGCAGCTCTTTGCTGGATAACAGCATGATCGTTTATGGGGGTGCGATCTCTGATGGCAACCGCCACAACCACGATGACTTGCCAGTGATCCTGGCAGGTAAAGGTGGTGGGCTACGGGCTGGGCGTCATTTGCAAACCGCCCAAGCGGTGCCGATGAGCAACATGTATCTGTCGATGCTGGATCGAGTGGGGGTGAAGCAAGAGCGCTTGGGGGATAGCAGCGGGTGCTTTGATTTGATCTAAGGTTCCGCCGCTTAAGCCTGCCCGATTTCTTTCAGCATGTCGATGAACCAGGGTTCTTCGGTATTAAAAGGTTTGCCGCCTTTGATCCGCGGGAATTCGATCACACGCATTTCATTGCCTTGGCCTTCGTCGAGACCAGCAACGCCACTGGTTCCCGCGAGGGCTCCTTGGGCGGCGACTCCAGCGCTCTGCTTGATGAGTTCGAGATCAGCGTCGTTGGGCGCGGCGGAGCGGGCGAAGTAGCCGCTTTTCTGTACCAGCACTTTTTCGGCGCCGAGGTTTTTTTTCAGTTCTTTACCGAACCATTGGCCGACGTTCACTTCGTCGAGTCGCACGTGTCCAAAGGCGTCGCGACGCACTTCGGTGCCTTCGGCTTCCATTTGTTTGACGATGGCATCGACGCCAGCGCCTTCGCTGATGAAGACGTTGACGCAATCTTTTTCATCCATGCGTTGCCGGAGGCGAGCGGATTCTTTTTCTAAATCCAAGGGCATCTCGGGAATCCATACGGCATCGATGTCCCAGCGTTCCCGGGTGAGCAGGACTTCGGGAAAGAAATCCCAAGTGGATAGATCTTTGCGGTAAGCGGCGGCGGTGGCGGCGGTCAGCCAACCGCAGTTGCGACCCATCACTTCATGGATGATCAACTGCCGCGCGCTGGTGGTGTTTTCGTTGGCGATATTTTGGAAAAATAGCGAGCCTTGTTCGGCGGCGGTCCAAGCTCCGAGGGATTGGGAGATGGGGTAAACGTCGTTATCGACTGTTTTGGGCATGCCGACGACGGTGAATTCGTAATCGTGTTGGTGCAGGTAGGCGGCGAGGTCGGCGGCGGTGGTATTGGTGTCATCTCCGCCGATGGTGTGAAGGATGTCGATTTTGTCTTTGCGCAATTGCTCGGCGGCGACGCTGAGCGGAGTTTCACCTTCTTGAACCAAGCCGCGTTTGACGCAGTCTTCGACGTTGGTGAGTTTCACCCGGCTGTTGCCGATGGGACTGCCACCGAATTTATAAAAAACCTCGTAATTTTTTTTGGCCGATTCGGGGAAAGTGATCGATTTGCCCAGCAGCAGCCCTTGGTAGCCGTTGAGGTAACCGACAAATTCAGCATCGGGAGCCAGGGTCTGGTAGTGTTGGATGAGAGCACCGATCGAAGAAGAAAGGCAGGGGGCGAGGCCGCCGGCGGTAAGGAATGCGATTTTCATGTTGGTGTGTATTGAAATGGATGAATGATTGGATAGAGTAGAGTCCTTTTATCCCGGCCTGATCTGGATTGATGAAAGGAAGTCTACCGTTACGGGAAAATGGCGTGCGCTCAACTCAAAATTTGATCTGCGCAGTTAATCTGGTGAAGCTCAGTTCAAATGGTCGATTTGCATACCGCTGGCGGCTTTGGCTTCAGCTTGCAAGTCATGGCGGTGGACCCAGACACTTTGCACCAGTCCCTGTAAAAACAGAACCATGACCATGAACGTGCCGCCGTAGCTGATCAGTGGCAAAGGGATCCCGGTGATGGGCATCAGCAGCACATTCATGCCCACGTTTTGGAAAATATGGGCAAAAAAGAGCGCAACCACACCGACAACCAGCAGTCTGCCTACCATATCTTTTGCGTAAAAAGCCACAAAAAGGCTTTGAAGCAGAAGGAGTAAGAAAGTTGAAAGCATCAAGAAGGCTCCGCGGAAGCCGTGTTCTTCTGCGAGCACGGGAAAAATGAAGTCGGTGATGGCGGTGTCCTTGGAAATGAAACCTTTGTAGTTAAGGGTGTCGGGATTTTTAAAACCTTTGCCAGCCCAGCCGCCACTGCCAATGGCCATCAGGTTGTTGTGGGCGGAGTAGGCTTCATTGCGAATATCAACTTCGCGCCCCATCAGCATGTCGATCTGCACCGTGATGCGTTTTTTCTGGTAATCCTTGAGACCGAAAAAATAGGCGAAGGGCAGGATCAGGGTGCCGGTCAGAACGATGACGATCAGGTAGCGGAAAGGGATGGCGCCAATCAGGAGCATGGCTCCGATCACCGGAGCCCAGACCAGGGCGGATCCCAGATCGCCCGATTAAAGAACCATCAGAAAGGGCAGGCCGCCTACTACTCCAGCGACAAAAACGCGCAGGAAGTGATTGCGAAAAATAGAGTGCAGTTTGTGCAGGTGGCTCAGAACCACCGCCAGCATGATGATGCCGGCGGCAATGGCGACCTGTGAAGGCTGAAAGGAAATGCCACCGGGCAGGCGCAACCAGCCTTGGGTGCCATGCACTTCGATGCCTTTGAACTCAGCGATAATAAGCAGAACCAGGGACCCCAAATAAAAAGGTATGGAAGCCCATTTGATCCAGTGGTAGTCGATCAGGGAGACAACAAAAAATACCCCGAATCCGATCAATACCCAGTTGAGTTGGTCCCGCCATTTATTGGCCAGATCAGGGTCGCTGCGCATCCAGCTGGCTCCGTAGATGGAAAAAATTCCAAAAATGATCAAGCCGAGCATGGTGAAGACCAATACCCAGTTCAAACCTAGAAATTTTCGCAGAAGAGGAGTCAATTGAAGAAGGAGTCAGGATTCAGAAGTCAGGATTCAGAAGGGGCGGAGATGGAATTCTTGCTCTGAATACTGAATTGCCTTCGAGTAGTAATCTCCGGCTTTCTTCACTTCGTTTCGAATTCGACTCCTGTTTTCTGGTTTTAAATGGTGGTGGTCGAGGAGACGAGCTTTTGGGTGTAGCTGTGTTTGGGATGGTGGATGATTTCTTCCGGGCTACCGCTTTCGACGATGCTGCCCCGGTGCAGGATGAGCATATGGTCACTCATGTGGTCGGCAATCGCAAGGTCATGTGTGACAAATAACAGGGTCAAATTCAAGGTGTCGCGTAGATCGAGCAGCAGATTGAGAATCTGCGCTTGCACTGGACTGTCGAGTGCGTTGACGGTGTCGTGACAGATGAGCAGTCGGGGTTCGACGATCAGGGCGCGGGCGAGGGCGAGGCGGATGCGTTGACTGGGCTTGAGTTCATCTGGCCAACGCGGCAACAGTTCCGAGTCGAGGTCGCTGAGCTGCATGGCGTATTCCAAGCGGTGTTTTTTTTCAGATTCACTGAGGCTGGGGAAATGAACCGCCAAGGGTTCGTTGAGTATTTTTTTAACACTGTGATGGGGGTTCAAGGCTGAGAAGTTGTCAGCAAAGACTACTTGGATTTCGCGGCAGCTACTTTGGAAGCGCTTTTTGCTCATTGCCAGGATATCCTGTCCGCGGTATTCGATCCGGCCTGAAGAAACCGGGTGCTGGCGCAACAGGGCTAGAGTGAGTGGCATTTTTCCGCTGCGTTGTTCACCGACGAGAGCCAGGCATTGTTTTTCTTCGAGTTCGAAGCTGACCTGGTCGAGCAGTTTTTCCGGGGCGGCTTGATAGCGCAGCCAGCGGTCGGGCCGGGTTTGGCAGATATTTAGGTTCTGGACGCTGAGCAGAGGCACGGAGGGAGTTTGAAGTGTGAAGTTAGAAGGTTGAAGCGGGAAGGGTTATGGTTTTTTGTAGAGGAATGAGGTGAGGGGGCTGGTGGGGGTGGCGGTGTGTTGGCTTTCGGGCAGGCCGGTTTCCCAGGCGATGCGTCCGGCTTCGGTGGCGAGTTTGAAGGCGCGGGCGGTTTCGCAGGGTTGGGGTGAGATGGCGATGGCGGTATTGACGAGCACGGCGTCGGCACCTAGTTCCATTGCGGCGGCGGCGTGTGAGGGGGCGCCTAAACCGGCGTCAATCACGACGGGCACGGTGGCTTGTTCGATGATGATTTCCAGTTGGCGGCGGGTTTCGAGTCCTTGGTTGGAGCCGATCGGGGAGCCCAGTGGCATGACGGTTGCGGTGCCGACGTCCTGTAGGCGTTTGGCCAGCACGGGGTCGGCATTGATATAGGGCAGCACCGTGAAGCCTTCTTTCACCAGGATCTCTGCGGCGGCGAGGGTTTCGATGGGGTCGGGCAGCAGGTAGGTGGGATCGGGGTGGATTTCGAGTTTGATCCATTTGGGCAGGCCGGCGGCGACGGCGAGGCGGGCGAGGCGCACGGCTTCATCGGCGGTGGCGGCTCCGGAGGTATTGGGCAGCAGGAGGTATTTTTCAGGATCAACGAAGTCGAGGATGTTGGCGAAGGGGTCATCGCCTTTTTCGGAAAGGTCGGCACGGCGCAGAGCGACGGTCACGATTTCCGTTTCGGAGGCGGCGAGGCTGTCGCGCATGGTTTCATTGGAGGAAAATTTACCGGTTCCTAACAATAGGCGGGATTGAAAGCTACGGTCGGCGATCTGGAGTGGTGATGACATAGGTTGTATTTGGCAGCAGGATAGAAAATAAAAATGGAGGGGTTTCTGTAAACCCCATTGCTGTAAAGTGAACCGTTCAGGGGCTTCTTGCCATTAAAATATACGAGGAAAAAAAACATTATGGATAAAAAGGCGTTGCAAGCGTTTGGAATGCCGCTATTATCCAACGAAATTTAAACTGACCTGACATGGCTGAAGTAGAAGATAAATATTCTGATAACGTAGACGGGGCGTTTTATGTAGACGACCAATGCATCGATTGTGACTTGTGTCGTGAGACTGCGTCTGATAACTTTACTCGTAATGAAGACGGAGGGTATTCATACGTTTATAAACAACCTGAGAATGACGAGGAGCGAGCCTTGTGTGAAGAAGCCATGGAAGGCTGTCCGGTTGAAGCGATTGGCGAGAATGGTGCTGATTGATTCTAAAAACGGATTTAACAACAATTTTAAAAACCGCACGAGTTTGACTGGTGCGGTTTTTTTATGTCTAACTTCGGGTGTAAATAGAGCGGTCTGTGAGAGCGGCTTGCAGTGGGCGATATGAGTAGACGACGGATACGATCAAAGAAGGACCACTTGCTGGCAGCTTGGCGCGGTGTGTGGGAGCCGGAGGATCTATCGAAATTCAGTCGCCCGGTGGGCGATGTGATGGAGTCGGCTTTGCAGGGCTTGGGCTTGGATAGTCGTTGTGACCAGGAAGAAATGCTCAACGCCTGGGCGGAGGTGGTCGGTAGTAACATTGCTAATAATGCCCAGCCGCTTGAGGTGCGACGCAAGGTTTTGATTGTGCAGGTTTTGCAACCCTCCATTCACTATGTGCTGGCTCAGCAGATGAAAGGTGCGATTTTGGCTAAGATGCAGGAGCGCTTTGGGCGTGATCAGATCAAGGACATTGATTTCCGTATAGGTTAGGCTGAGCTGGGGATGAACGCTTGAATATGAAACGCCGGGATCAGATTGAGATTAAAGGGCTACGGATTCAGTCGCGGGTAGGGGTACCCGATGAAGAGCGGGAGAATGCCCAGGAATTGCAGGTGGATCTGGTTATCCATCCGCAAGAATCGCTGCAGGCCTTGGCAGATGATATAGGTTCTACGATTGATTATTATCAAGTCAGTCAGCGGATTCATCAGGTAGCACAGACGGGCAGTCGTCGTTTGATCGAGACTTTGGCCGAGGAAATCGCTCAGGCGACTTTAAAATTCGAGCGGGTGGCCGGGGTTGAGGTGGAGGTGAAAAAATTTATTTTGACCGATACGGATTATGTTTCGGTGAAGATTTGCGTGGGAGATTATTAAGTATTGAGTTTTTGCTGACTTGAGTGTTGTTTGCGATGCCTGTTCACTTTGGTGATACGAGGGTGACTGTCTGAATGAAATCGAAAAAAATCCCCCAGAAAAAACGCAAGCCGGACGAGGACAAGGGTTTGGTGGCGCGCGCTCGCGACGGGGATACCCATGCCTTCGATGAATTGGTGGTGAAGTACACCCCGCGTTTGTATGGTTTGGTTTATCACATGACCTCCAACCATGAGGATACCAATGATGTGTTACAAGATGTGTTTGCCAAGGCTTACCGGTCGTTGAAGCGTTTTCAGGAGAAATCCACCTTTTACACCTGGATCTACTCGATCTCGGTGAACATGACCTTGAATTTTTTGAAAAAGAGGGGGCGAAGGCGGGCGATGAGTCTTGATGATGTCGATATGGCGATCGAGCGTGATCCTGATTTCATCGAGGCGACTTCAAAAAGCGATCCGGTGAGGGAGGTGAACATTTCTGAACTGCAGCAAAGATTGAACGTAGCCTTGCAAGAGCTGTCGAATGACCATAGAGCAGTGGTGACCATGTTTGATATTCAGGGGATGCCGCATGCGGAAATAAGTAAAATTCTGGGAGTATCAGAGGGCACTGTGAGATCTCGGTTGTTTTATGCCCACCGTCAATTGCAAAATTATTTAGAAGAATTTAGAAAATAGAGATCGATTTATTCTGTTTATTTTATATAGAAAATTTCATTTGAGGTGGGCTGGCAGGCTCGCATGAGAACAACAACGACTACTTATCCCGGTTATGAAGTCAGACGAGGAACAAGACAAACAATACGAAGATTTGGAGAAATTGCTCCATTTGAAGCGTTACGAACACCCGCCTGAAGGGTTTTATGAGCGCTTTCTGGATGATTTGCACGATCGCCAGCGGGTTGAGATCATGCAGCGTTCGGCATGGAGTTTATTTTGGGACCGCGTGGAGACCTGGTTCTGGGGAGTGGGTAGCCGCAAGCGGGTTTATTTGGCGGGAGCGGCTTATGCGGCAGTGATGATCGGCCTCTTTTTTCGTGCCGGTGATGATGATTTTCAGGCAAAAAACGGATCGGGCTTGGATCAGTCTTCTACCGTTCTTTATGAAATTGGTGACTCCGCCAATCAGTCGACTGTGCCGGTATTGGGCGATCAAAAGCCCGCGAATGAAAGTATCGTCCCGGCTGGGATTAAATCTTTTTTGCGTGAATTCTGAGTTAACTCATTCTGAACGAGTAAGTAGTGGGTGGAAATGGTTTCCGGCTCGCTCGCTTCAGCGCGAATGCTGGCAGAGGGTTCATTGGTCTCAGCTGGTTTTTGCCGCCTTGTTAAGCGGTACGATCTGCGGCCTTTGGCAGAATCAAGTGCTTGCCCAAGATACGGAGTCAGGGCCACCGGACACGGTTGTTGCGCCGGTCCAAAATGCCCGGGCTTTTGGCAGCCAGGTAGATGAGTCTATACGATTCGGAGTATCTGCGCGGGATTTGTATGAGCGTATCGAGCCAGCTTTGGTCGAGGTGTTTTGGGGCGGGGCAAACTCCCGAATTTATTCCATGGGGTTCAAGGCCACTGACGAAGGTATTTATGCAACTGTGATCCCCGACGGGGTCACTAAGGAAGATGGATTGCTATTGCGTGGCAATGGACGGGAGCAGGCGGGAACTGTATTAGCGATAGATGTGCGGACGCGTTTGTGTTTGGTGAAAACGGCGGAGGGCAGTTTGTCTTCGCCAGTGGCTTTGTCCCTGCGCCCCACTGGTGATCAAGTGGATTCAGGGAGTCTGGTTTTCAGTATCAACCGGCCAGGCACAGGCGAGGCTGATGTTTGTGTGGCGGGTCGCCTGGCAGGGAGCGATAGCATTTATCAAGGTTTGGAGCTGCCTACTTCCTTTTATCGGGTGAACATGCATCTGTTGCGTGGTGCGGCGGGTAGCCCTTTGTTGGATGAAGCGGGAGGGGTGCTGGGGATTTTGACCGGGCGTGCTTTGAAAGAAGCTTCCGAGCATCATGCGTTGCCGTCAGCTGTTTTGGAAAAACTGCTGCGCGATCAACGGCGAATCGGTCGCAGTTCACGGGCCTGGATCGGAGCTTCGTTCCATTTGCAGTCAACCACGCCGCAAGTGATGACTGTGAGAGAAGATTCTCCCGCTGAGCAATGCGGGCTTCGTTCGGGGGATGTTATTTTGCGGGTGGGGAATAGGCGGGTCGCCGATTTGAATGATTTGGTGGATGTTTTTTATGTGGCCAGTGTGGGCAGGAGTTTGGATTTGGAAGTATTGCGTGGGATAGAAAAGCTGAGTATGAAGCTTACCCCTGTAGCGGTGCCTCGGAAAGCTGATAAGGGACGCAAGTGACCCCTTGTAGCGTTTTTTTGGGTGAAGGTGAGGGAGATCAAGGCAGGCCGTTGAGTCCTCGGTAGTTTTCGTCTGCGTAGGGGAGCAGGGAGGACATGGAAGCGCCAGTGGCCACCACCTTGCCATCGTATTCGACTCTGACGACCCATCCTCGGACAAAAAATTTGGCTTTGCCGCGTTCTTTCTTTTTCAATCCATCCAAATCAGCCACGTGGTTTTTCATACTGGGAAAGGAACGGGAGTAAAGCAGCATCTGTTGGGTGTCGCCGGCTAGAAGAACGACTTCTTTTTTGGCGTGCCCGATGTTGAACAGCACGCGCTTACGTTCGGTTCTGCCCAGCATGAAACAATGCACCGTGACCATGGTTGGAGCTTTGCTGAGATTTTCGACTTTGACCCAGATAGCTAGTTTTTCACCGTTGTTGCGACTAGCGCTGGATTGTTTGCGAGCTACTAATTTGATCCGGGGTATTTCATTTTTTTCTTCTCCGGATACTTCCATGGCAGCTTCCCATTTTTCGTAATGCGGGCCTTTGTCGGGAGTGGAAATAGAGGTGTCGAGCAGGTGCCCGCTTTCGCTTTCGTGTAAAACCTGGCGGCTGCGGGTTTCCTGTTTTATTTTTTGTAGTTTTAGCAGGTGGATTTTTTCACGATCAGCAAAGCTGTTGTCTTGCTGTTTTTGCCCGATCCTTACCAAGCGCAAATTGGCAATGTCCTGGGAAAACTCAGGGGCTTTTTCAGCCGGGACGATGTACTCAAATTTAACTCTTTCACCGGCATAAGGGCCATTCTGGATGACACTTTTAAAATTCCCTTTTTTGTCAAACAGGCCTAAATACAAAGCTTCTTCGTAAGCTTGTTCAACGATATTGGCGGTGATCATTGTGCGAATCGGGCCATGGGAGCGGTGGGTTTCACAGGCTCGAGTGATGAGTTCATTAGGTTTGGGACCCTGGGTGCGGTCTGATTTTCCAATCACAGAAATCACTTTGATCATTTGTCCCTGTACTGCACCCAGCGAACTTTTGGTGAAGGGGGTGGGCTTCATCAATGGAGCCATTTTTTTGAGCCAGGCATCTTTATTGCCTTGGGCGGAAGAAGTGATTGGGGCTGCGAGTAAAAACAGCAGCCATAGCAGCGTGAAAAAAGATAAGGCTTGGATTGTTTTATGGAACATGAAACAGGGGGGATGGGGAGGCAATCGGAGCTATCACCTGAATGAGTATGTCGGAATGATTGCGAGAATGGAAGCCTTTTAATTGAGTGTATTTACGAGAGTTGTGAATAGATATCCGATTTGGCTATATTTGTTACAAAAAGAGGATGTTTGTGCGGCAAGCTTGATCAAAGCTCCAATGGATGGTTGCAAGGAGTCGGCTTGCGAGTTGGCAAAGAAGCGGCTTGCCAGCCGAAGCCTTGGCGAAGGCTGGTGCGCGATGCAGGATTTGAACCTGCGACCCCCTGCGTGTGAAGCAGGTGCTCTACCCCTGAGCTAATCGCGCTTTTGCCAGACAACCAGGCTTTTAGATCGGTGATCTGTGAGCTGTTTCGGCGGGGAAGAGGCAAGAGTAGCACTTTACGGCTTTTGATCAACCTGCTTTCAGTCGACAAGAGGAAAAAGCGATATTTTGCAGTGGAGCTTACTTTTTTCCAGCAGTGGAATTGGCAACCTGGATGTCGGGATGTTGTTGGAAAACCAGCTTGCCTACGGCGTCCCAGATGAAGAGTGATCCACTGTCGGAGCCGGCGAAAAGGAAGGGAAACGGGGCTTTTCCGTCTTTTGATGTGGCGATCGCGAGGGTTGCCAGTGATTCTTTTTGCGCGGCATAGGCTTTTTCCCTGGCTCCGGTGGAGCGTTGGGCTCCGTCGTGCAGGACGAGGTCTCCGTAGGTTCGGGGACGGCCATCTTGGCTGATGGCAAAAATTTTATCGGTATTGATTTTGGCTGCTTTTGCTTTGTTTTTTTCAGCGGCTTTCTTTTTTATTTTTTCGGGATCCGAGATCCAGCGTAAACCGGTGATGGGGCCGGCGAGTTTAGCACCGAAAGTTTGCAACTGTTTTTTGCTTTTGATGTCCCAGACTTTGATCACTTCATCGTCGCCGCCGGTGGCGAGGCGATCTCCACCAGGGCTGTAGGTGCAGGCCAGCACAAATCCAGTATGTCCCTCAAGCGTGGCGACTGATTTCCAAGTTGAGAGATCCCAGATTTTGATCAACTTGTCAGCGGACACCGTAGCAAAATGTTTTTTGTCGGGGCTGAGACTGATGGAGAAAATGGTGTCGCTATGAGCGTCTTTGATGGTGCGCAGTATTTTACTTGATGCCAGATCGATGATGTGTAAGTCAGCATTGACCGATGGAGTGGAATCGGCTGCCAGTAGGGTCTTGTTGTCGTGAGTGATGGCTAGAAAAGTGATCCGGCCGTTCAGTTTGTCATTGAGGGTGAATAGTGCTTTATCCTGACCAGACTTCCAAATGCGGATTTCCCGATGAGCCCCCGAAGCGAGGAGTTGGCCGTCGGGCGACCAGACCAGGGATTGCACGGCATCTTTGTGTGCGGGCAGGACGCTCTTACTTTGCAGGCGTATTTTGGTTTTCTGTTTGGCATCTGCCTGCAGGAAATCAAACAGCACGACGTCCCCGCCTTGACCGGTGGCTAGGGTTTTGGCATCTGGTGACAGGGCCATGGTGAGCACAGGGCGGTAGGAGGAGGGTAATACAGCGAGATCCTTGGCATTGGGCGCCGGGGGGGCTTTGATTTTAGCCAGCGTTTTGGCATCCCAGGCAGCACCTTGGTTGATCCAAAGGGTGAGCATTTGGATTTCTTTTTTGCTGAGTTGTTTTTTTGGAGGCATGTGGGGATCGGCATCGGCCTCCAGCCCTTCCAAGAGGAAGCTGTCGGCAGCTTTGCCGGGGACGACGGCCGGGGCGGTGTCTCCGCCATCGAGAGCTGCCTGGCGGGAGGTGAGCAGCAGGCCGCCCTTTTTTTTCTCTTTTTTGTGGCAGCGCAGGCATTCGTCACGCATCAGCTCCATTGCGAGCTGCGTGTTTTTTTCAATGGCACAGAGAGTGGGAGCAAGTCCGAGCAAAAAAGCAAGCAGGCACAGCCATGCAGCGGTTTTTGGTGTGGTGATGATAAATGGATATAAAGGCATGCAGACAGAGCAGAGGATTGAGCTGAGTCCAGTGTTCCGTGGAGATTTTGCACAAGGATTCAACAATGGACGACTAAGGTGTCAGACAAGCTGAAAGGTGCAGATGTTCGATTTTTTAGTAGTCCTTTATGGAACTCGAGAAGGTGGTTCAAAAGGATGGTGGCCACTTTGTTAAGGCTTGACGTATTTCTCCACCGGGTGGTTTTCCCATTTTGGCAAGTCGGCGGTTGCGGCGGCGACATTATCTGAGAGCGGCAGGTTCCATGCTTGCCAGAAGGGGGTTAGGTTTTTGTCGCAGGCTTTGGAGAGACGGATGACGAACTGATCATTTTTTTCCTGCTGGGTTTTTGGCCACTCTGATTTAGGGAGGTGGTTGTATTCGTCGAAGAGTTTTTTGAAGGGCTCCCAACCGAATTCTTCTTGGATCATCTGGTAGGACTCGAGAGCGGTCCACATGCTCCAATCGCGGGAAAAATTACGACCGTTTTTGAAATAGTCGTCACGGCGTTGTTTACGTTTGTCGGCTTTGACCGCTCCATGGGTAGAGGTGCTTTTTTTGCCGATCAGATTTTCGTAGATGTAAAGCGACCACAAGTTGCAGGTGGTTTCCCCGGTGCCTGGAAGAGCCCAGAGGTCGTGTTGATGGTTGTGGCCGTATTCATGGAAAAATCCCCAGTTGCCGTTTTTGCGCAGGTCACGGGCATCGACGGCTTGCACCGCATTTTTATCAAGGTGGGCGGCGACCGGGTAACTTGAATGCATATAACCGGCAGAGAGCTGGCGTTCGAATACCAACCGTTCAGCGCGATAGTCATTGCGATCCACGACCACCAATTCTGCTGCGGTATTGATGATGTCGTTCCAGATTTCCATTACCTTGTCAGGGTCGTTGAGTTTGCGGATGTATTCAGATGGTAGCGCGATGATCATGCGGTCGGAGACGAGTTCGGCCCAGGGCGCGGGGTATTTGCGGATGGTTTGTTTCCAGTCACTGAGTTTGGTTTTGCCGTGCACGTAGAGTGGCGCACGCACACCACCCTCGATGGTGATCTTGAAGGCAGGGTAGTCTGCGTCACGCGGCACGCGGATGGTGACCAGTCCGCCGAGTCCGTTGGCGGCGGCGGTGATGGTTTTATCAATATCAAATTCGTTGCGCAGGCGTGGGTAGCGGGTCCATTTGTTTTTGTTGAGCAGGCTGCCGCCGTAGGCGCCGATGACCACTTCGAAGCCTTTGTTGACCAGTTGTTCGGGGAAGGTGACTTTGATGAGCTCGCCGGGTGGGGCGTAGATACCGGTGGGGCGCATTTCCTTGGCAGCCCAGGCACCGGCACCGCGACCGGAAAGCCAGCCACGGTATTTTCCGTCTATCGTCAAGGTTTGGCTGATGCGTTTGGTGTTTTTGGCAATGGCCCCGGGGTAGTCATCGGCGGCGGGTATTTTGGTGATGAAACGGGCGGGGGTATTTTGATTGATGTGGTCGCGCACCCGGATGATGGTTTCGGCGAGATTGGGGGAGCCGCCACTGCTGGCGGGGGTGATGGGATTTTCTTTGTTAGGGATCACTACACCCGTTTCTCGCTCGAGTTGGTCGAGAGCTTGTAAAAATTTGGTCAAACTGGATCCGGTGAGGTGTTTGCCTTCACCGATTTGGGCGATCAGTTGACTACGTTCGGAGGGGTTTAGGCTTTGGTGGTTTTTGGTGAGTTGTTGCGCTGCGGCGATGGCTTTGCTGCCAGGTGTAATGGGATTGATAATAATAGGGCCCTTGCCAGCAGTGCCATTGGCTAGGTAAGTCAGACCGCTTGCGGCTATGATTTGATTGCCGGGGAAAGTGGAATAGTCTGGGTATTTGTTGCCAAATGCCCAAGGGGTGGTGGCGGTGATTAAACCTCCACCTTTAGCGGTGAATTCTTGAATAGCTTTGATGGCTTTGTCTTCTTTCAAGCTGTGGCCAATCACGGCGTAAACATCCACTTTCTTCAAAGCCCGGGAGAGTTGCTCGTTTTTGATGAAGGTGACTTTGAACCCTTGTTCCTCCAAAGACTTACCTAGTTTTTTCATGGAGTTTTGTAGCCCAATCTTAGGTTTCAAGGAATGCCCCGCCCAGCGGAAAGCATTTGATGTGAAGTCTTCGCTGGATTTTTGATCAAGGAAGTCGCCGATCAAAAAACTGCCATGACTGAAAGCGATCACCCGGCCTTTGCCTACGGTTCCTGCAGCGGCGATGATGTTGGCGTTGGCATCGGTGAGCAGGGTGAAAGCTTGGTCACCAGTGATTTTGATTTTTCCGGGAACTGATTTTTTAAGCGCAATTTCCCCACCTCCAGAGTTGATCAGTTCACGGGCTTTGGCTGAGGTGGCACCTTCCTGAGCTGAAAGTGGAGTGAGGGTTAGTGCCAGCAGCAAGATGATGAGGTTTTTTTGCATGAGGATGTTCGGGTCAATTTGTTTGAGTCAGTTCGAATTGCAGCGCTTTCATATTGGCGGCGATATCGAGGGATAACGGCTGCGGATCATTTTGTGACAAACGATCACATTGTATGACACGATCTTCTGTTTGGTGAGTGGCATCCCAGATTGAGGCTTCGAAGGAAATGCGTGAGAGGGCTGCAGCGGGGCCGTTGTCAGCAGTGGTGTGAAATTTTCCACCACGCACCACTGTTGAGGTGAAAGGAAGGTTTGGATCTTCGGGGGTAAAAGTGATAGATCCCCAACTGACCGGCGTGCCGTTGAGCGAGACTTTGCCTGAGACGGCGACTCGTTTGGGGTTGCCTTCAGGGGCGAGGAAATCATTGGTGCGCAACCAGTCCCTGAGATGCCCGCCCCAGGTGCCGAGAATGGGATCGCCTTTTTGCAGACCTACTCCATGAGGCCCTTTTTGGTAAATATGAAGCTCAGCTGGGATTTTGTGCTGACGCAGACCGAGGTAGAAGCGCACTGAGTTTTCCGCTGGCACGGCGGTGTCCTCGTTGGTGTGAAAGAGAAAAGTTGGTGGTGTTCGATCAGTGATGTTGAGTTCGGAGGAAACGTGATTGGCCGCTTTGGAGTCGTCGTTTTTGTCCGGGCCAAGCAGGTTTTTGCGTGAGCCTTTGTGAGTGAATTCCGGATCCATGGTGATGACCGGGTAACAAAGCACGGCAAAATCTGGGCGAGCGGATACCTGGTCGATCGCATCACTGGCCGGGTAAGCTTTTTCATCAAACTTGGTCGCGGCCATCGAGGCCAGATGGCCGCCGGCGGAAAAACCCATTACGCCGATGCGTTTGGCGTCGATGTGGTATTTTTGGGCCTGGCTGCGGGCAAAACGCATAGCTCGTTGAACATCGGCAAGTTGGGTGGGGAAGTGGTATTTATGGGAGCCGAGACGATAGTGCAAAACGAAGGCGGTGACACCGAAAGCATTGTAGAATTCGGCGATTTGCTTGCCTTCGTGATCGAGGGCGAGCCCTCCGTATCCTCCGCCGGGGCAGATCACGACGGCCGCACCGTTGCGCAGTTTTTCTTCGGGCAGATAGATGTCGAAGAAGGGTTGGTCGCTGCCGCTGTCACCGTGGGAGTAGGGCGCGGCCTTGGGCCACAGGGGAATGTGCGGCAGTTCTTTTGCGGTGGTATGAATGGGAATAGCGGGCAGCGATTGGCTTGTCATGATGAATGCAGCGAGCAGGGTGGTGCGAAAGGATGAAGGTTTCATGGGTATAGGGTTTGGCTTTTGGTAAATGGGAAACTACAGGAAACTGGGCTTTTACCAAAGGGAGAAATTGATCAAAGTGATTGATTTGCGGTAGCGGTGAAAGTGGGCTATGTAGGGTAATGCAAACGCTTACTGCTGAAACAACTATTGACGAAAAAATCCAGGACTTGTGTGAAACCATTCTCGCGGACGAAGAATACCGTGGGCGGGTGGCATCGATTGAAGCTCTGCTTGATGATCCGGCCTCTAAAGAGGTTTATGTGAACTTTGCTCAAAAGGGGGAGGAAATGCATCAGAAACAACATTCCGGTGCGGAAGTGACGGATGCTGATTTGGACGAATACGAAACCTTGCGTAAAGCTGCGGATGAGAATTTGAAGGTGAAAAGCTTCATGAGTGCGCAGAGTGAATTGAATTCCTTGCACCAGAAGGTGTCAAAATACGTTTCTAAAACGATCGAAAACGGCAAGGTTCCGACGGAAAAAGAAATGAATGCCAAAGACGGTTGTTGCGGTGGAGGATGTGGATGTGACTGAGCTTGATTTTACAATTATAAAAAAAGCGGACTTTTTAGTCCGCTTTTTTTTGGTTTGGTGTGTTGGGGTGCTGGCTGTCGGTGGTGGATTTGCTGTCGAGAGTGAATCAAAACCTTGGAAAGCTGAGCCGGGGAAAAGTTCGGGATGGGGGGGCAAGGCAAATCGCTTGAGCCGTCAGGCGGATGCGCTGAAACCGGAGATTTGTTTTGTCGGAGATTCTTTGACGGAATTTTGGAGCAACGAAGGATCGCCGGTTTGGCTCTTGGAGTTTCATGATAAAAAGGTGGCCAATCTGGGGATGGCGGCGGATCGAGTGGAGAATATTCTGTGGCGATTAAAGAATGGTGGGCTTGAGAAAATTCAGCCCGGGCTGGTGGTGCTGATGTTGGGCACGAATAATTTATCCAAATCACCACCGGACAAACCTGAAGATGTGGCGCGAGGAGTGGCTGCGGTGTTGAAAGTGATTCAGTTGAAGTTGCCTCGGAGTCGGGTTTTGTTGTTGTCGATCTTACCAAACGGTTATGATCAGAGTTCTGCTTTGAGAGGGAGTGTGCGTTTAACCAATCAGGCTTTGAGTAAATTGGAGGTGACGGGTAAAATTGATTTTTTGAATGTGCACGATAGTTTTTTGACCACAGCAGGAACGTGGAAGCGGGGGCTGACGGTGGATGGAACTCATCTAACGATGCGGGGTTATGACGTGTTGATGAATCAACTTCGCAAGCCTCTGTCAGAGGTGGTGAAGTAAGGAAGGGGTATTAGGTAATTTAAGTTTTCTTTTGCGTTAGATTCCGTATCTTGAATTCAATGGAATGGTATTATGAAAAAGCAGGTAAACAAAACGGGCCGATAGATGCGGCTGATTTGGTGCGCCTATTTGAGGCGGGGGATCTGAGTTTGACGAGTTTGGTGTGGCGGGAAGGATTGGCTGATTGGATGCCGCTGGAAAAAGCGGACATTTTAAAAAATGAGCAAGGGGAGGAACTGGCGGTATGCGCTCATTCGGGAGAGGTGAGACCCAAGAGTGAAATGGTTCCCTATGGAGAACGCTGGGTTTTGCCTGATCATCGAGAGGATTTTGTTCAACATCTGATGGAGGGCAGCGAGGTCGAAGGTAGTGAGGATGTGGGTGATTATGATCCGAGCGCAAGTCGGTATTTTAATCAGGCCTGGCAATTGTACACTGCAGACTTTTGGCCGATGGTGGGTGTTACTGCTGTCATATTGATTATTTATTCGGTGGCTTCCCAGGCCCCCTTTGGTGGATTGCTGGCCACTCCGCTGTTTGCGGGGCTTTCCTATTATATGCTGCTTAAAGTGCGCGGGAAGAGTGCTCGAATGGAAGACAGCTTTTCAGGGTTCAGTCGTAATTTTTGGCAGCTGATTCTTATGGCTTTGGTGTCAGGATTACTTATGTTGGTAGTTATGGTTCCGGGTATTTTAGTGATATTGGGTGGCACGGTCGCGATTGATAAGTTCTCCGAGGTGGCAGGTGTTTCAATCGTGGTTCTCGGAGTGATTGTTCTGCTTATACCTTTAATCTATATTAATGTGGCTTGGATGTTTGCGGGTTTGTTGTGTGTCGATAAAAAAATAGATTTCTGGTCGTCAATGTCTCTGAGCATGAAGGCGGTAAACAAACACTGGTTTGCTTGTATGTTATTTGGGATGTTGCTTGGATTGGTGAGCCTGATGGGAACTGTAATGATTTGTGTGGGACTGTTTTTTACCCTGCCTTGGAGCATGCTGGCTCTGGCGTGTTTTTACGAAGATGTATTCGGGCGACAACGCTTGCGTGAGCTTGAATCAGGGGATCAGTGATATGCGTTATGATCGATTGGTGGCTCCGTCGGTGAGTTTGTTGGCGGTAATGCTTTTGTTGCTCGCAGCAAGAACTTATGATGCCTGGCCGGTGAAGGCTCCACAGTGTTCGCTGCGCACGTTGACGGGGGTGCCTTGCGTAGGCTGTGGAGGGACACGGGCGATGAAGGCTTTGTCCAGAGGGGAGCTTGGTGAGGCTGCAGACTTTAATCCGTTGGTGGTGTTGGCGGTGGCAGTGATCGTGCTGTGGTTTGTCTGGACCGTGAGCACGATCAAGTTGGCGAGGTATCAAGTTGGGGCGGGCGGAGGTGTCAGTCAGACAGCAAGCAAGCCGGGCAAGTGGTGGGGAGTTGTGATCACGGTGTTGTTACTGCTCAACTGGCTGTATTTACTTTGTTATTTGCCGCGATGAGAGGTTACTTGCAAAGAGATCGATTTAGTGGGAAGGAAGATTTATGAAAAGACTCCCTGTATGTATTCTATTGCTGCTTTCTTTCACTTTGTTGACGACTCTGGATCTGCAGGCGCAGAAAAAAAAGAAAGCAGATGGTCCAGTAGCGATTAGAGCTTTGTTGATCACCGGGGGGTGTTGTCATGATTATGATATGCAGAAACGCATTATCATGGACGGGGTGAGCGAGCGGGCCAAGGTGGTGTGGGATTTGGTTTACGAGCAATTTGAGGGGCGGGAGCATCAGATTGGGATCTATAAAAAGAAAGATTGGGCCAAGGGCTATGATGTGATTGTTCATAATGAATGTTATGGCGGAGTGGCGGATGACGATTTTGTCAACGCGATGGTCAAGGCTCATACAGATTACGGAGTGGGAGTGGTGGTATTGCATTGTTCGATGCATTCCTACCGTGCGGCGAAGACGGACGAATATCGTAAATTGATTGGAGTGAGTTCTTTTAATCACGGCAAAAAGAGTCCGATAACACTGACTAAATTAAATAAAACGCATCCGGTGATCAAGGCTTTGCCTGATGGT
Source organism: Verrucomicrobiota bacterium (assembly GCA_024277195.1). Taxonomy (GTDB): domain Bacteria; phylum Verrucomicrobiota; class Verrucomicrobiia; order Verrucomicrobiales; family DEV007; genus JAADHD01. The sequence goes on from JAJRVS010000392.1 coordinate 25,263, forward strand.
TGGGTGACTCCGCAGGGCGAGCTTTATAATACCAATTTCAAAGCGCATCCCGATGCCAAGGTATGGGACTCGGCGACGGCTTTGGCGGAGGGGAAGATTCCTTCAACAGAAGCGGCACAGACTTGTATTTGGGTGAACGAATACAAAGGCTGCAAAACTTTTGGAACGACGATTGGGCATCACAATGAGACGATGATGGATCCGGTCTATCTGGATTTATTGACGCGTGGTTTGCTGTGGACTTGCGGCAAGTTGCAGGAAGATGGAACACCGGCGAAGGGTGATGGGAAGAAGGGGAAGTGAGATGAGGGTTTCTCGCAAAGGCGCAAAGAGCGCAAAGATGATGATTTTAATCATGAAGGGACAGAGAAGTCGGTGATGAAATTTGCATGGGTCTATTGTTCGCTGCTGGTGATTTTTGTTTTCCAAGGCTGCGCGGACTTGAATCGAGGGGAGGGTGGTTCAGATGGCGCGAGCGATGCAAGTTATCGCCGTCGAACCAGAGAGTTTGAAGCTAAGAAAGCTGTCAAAGAGGCAGTAACTGACTTTGAGCGGGCTTCTTACGGGATATTTTCAGCCAGCAGTTATAGTCTGTATTACCCTGGTTTGGATTTTGAAGTGGGGAAGTTGGTGGCGGAGAAGTATGGAGTGAAACATATCAAAGGAACTTCTGACGCGATTGTCAGTGATGCGCATCGTAATTTCAATCTAGCCGCGTTTTATTTTGCGTCAGAATACAACCGTCAGAAGGTCAAGCTGCTTAAAAGCTCAGGAAAATTGTGAACGAAGCGGGGCGGGCTCAGGCTATGATGCCACGGATCACGTTTCCTTCTACGCCGGTTAGACGGCGATCAAGACCGTTGTTGTAGTAACTGAGTTTTTCGTGATCGAAGCCGAGTAAATGAAGGGCGGTGGCGTAGAAATCCCAGACAGTGGTGGGTTTGTCCTGCGCACGGCGACCGAACTCGTCGGTGGATCCGTAGCTGGTGCCACCTTTGATGCCGCCTCCCATCATCCAGCAGGTGAAGCCGTCGGGATTGTGGTCGCGTCCAGCGGTGCCCGCCTGATGGGTGGGCATGCGTCCAAATTCGGTGGTCCAAAGAATGAGGGTGTCTTCGAGCATGCCGCGCTGTTTGAGGTCGGTGAGCAGAGCAGCGGTGGCTTGATCGAGAACCGGGCAGTGGCGTTCGTAA
>JAJRVS010000018.1 GCA_024277195.1 Verrucomicrobiota bacterium
CCGGATAATCGATATTATCCATGTAGTCAGGATACAGATCCTCTAATCTCTCAGGGAAATCCCCTTCAACGTCATCCGCAGCATAAGTCAGGCAAGCCAAAAGCAAAAATCTAATACCACTGACCTGTGACACACCTCTTGCTCTCTCCTCATCATAAGTAAGTATCAACACCAACCCCAATCCCACGGCAACTATTACCGCCCCCAGCCCAACCCTTAACGCTTTTTTCCTAAAGTGACCCATCACTCTCCAATTCCGCCAAACGGTAAAACTCCTCATCAAGGATGGCTGATACGGAAGTATCGCAAAAACCCACCACCCTCTTGTTTTGACTAATCGCAGGCGACGCAATCAACAACGATCTCGGTTCGCTGTTCGTCGTCTTTCCCGAAAAATACATGTAGGGCTCAAACTGACTCGTCTCGCTGTTCCACATACTCAGGATACTTTCATCGCTAATAAAATCCGGTGACAACTCTTTCAACGCGCCCGGGTATTTCCCGTCATGCGCAGCAGCAAAATCCTGACAAGCTACCAATAGAATCCTGACGTCATTGATTTGTTTGGCTTCCTTCGCCTTTTCCTGTACCGCAACAAAAGCAGGCATAGCCATCGCTAGTAAAATAGCACTCACAAAAACCCCCATCCCTCCTGTAACGATTCCAGTTATAGCAAAACCCTTACCCGTAAGTTGCCCCTGTGATCCATTGATTTTCACCAAAGCCACAATGCCTAGAATCAACGCCGGAATCGTGCCAAATATAGACAGGCACAAACTCAAAAGACCAAAAACCATGGATAATACAGCTGCCAACGATGTTTTAGGCGCTACGGGATTGCTGATGGCAGTGAGTGGTGGAGCTTGATTCATATAGTCCCACCATGGCAAAATCACCCCTCCGTATCAATCAGAAATTTGTATCCACCGTTACTATTTGAGCATTGTCTCCAGTCGTGATAGATTTCCCTGCTATGAAATTTTCCTCAATCCTGCCTATCGCCGCCTTTTCGGTTTTTTTGCAACTGCTCGCCTGCCTACCTGCTCAAGCCGACCAGCAAACCGTAAGCTTCGAAAAACAACGAACCGGCACCGACCAACTCGAATACCTGCTCGCCCTGCCCGAGGGCTACGACAAAGATCCAACAAAAAAATGGCCGCTGGTCATATTCCTGCACGGCTCCGGTGAGCGCGGCAGTGATATCAAAAAAGTCAAAATTCACGGCCCGCCGATGCTGGTGGAACAGGGAAAGAAATTCCCTTTCATTCTCATCTCCCCGCAATGCCCGAGCGGTTCCAACTGGTCAGTTCAACCACTGATCGAGATGATCGAAGATGCGGAAAAACGTTATCAGGTTGACCCCAAACGCATCATCCTCACCGGCCTCAGCATGGGCGGCTACGGAACCTGGAACCTCGCCACCCGCCATCCGAAAAAATTTGCCGCTCTGGTTCCACTCTGCGGCGGCGGCACCCCTTACCTCACCGCACTCATCAAGGACATCCCCATCTGGGTCTTTCACGGAGCAAAAGACGGTGCCGTTGATATTGGTGAATCCCAACGCATGGTTGATTCCTTGAAGGAAAATGGCAGCAGTAAAGTGAAGTTCACCATTTATCCGGAAGCCGGACACAATTGTTGGACCGAGACCTACAACAACCAACAACTCTACACTTGGATGTTGGAACAAAAGCTGCCATAAGCCCCTTAACTTCCCTCGAGCATGTTACACGTCATCCACTTCTCAGACACTCACCTCGGCACCACGCCTGAGTTTTCCATACGTGGAGTAACGCCCTACAAACGGACTTTGCAGTTAATCGACATCATTAATAATCTCGATTTTCAGCCTGACCTTATCGTCCACACCGGCGATGTCACTAACGACCCACTGGCTGAAGCCTATCAACTGGCCGTAGAATGCTTCTCCTCACTCAAAGCCCCGATCTACTTCTCCACCGGCAACCACGATGACGCCCAACTGATCAAACAGCACTTACCCATTTCACCACAAACCCCCTTGGTCGATGATCAAGACCGACTGGCTTACCACTGGGACATGGGACATCTGCGTTTTTACTGCCTCGACGCCAAAGTACCCGAAGAACAAGGCCCCCATGGAGAAATTCCGCAAAACCAACTCGATGCGCTGCGCGAGGACATCGCCAGTCACGATCTGCCCTACGCCATATTCTTACACTTCCCGCCCTTCCGCATGGGCTCTATCTGGATGGATGAAAAACTCATCCTCACCAACGGCCCCGCTTTGCACCAGATCTTAAAAGACTCCAGTCCGGATCGTTATCGCATCCGTGGCGTCTTTTTTGGTCACACCCATCGCAGCATCCAGCTTTACCGTGAAGGCATCCTCTATTCCGGCGTCGCCAGTCCGGCCTTTCAATTCAGTATGACACCCGAAGACGGCCCTCCCAGCATCGACGCGGGCTCTCCCCTTGTTTTTAATCATATCACCTTCCTGCCCAACTCCACTGCAATCAAGGAATACACGATTTCTTCCTGAAACAAAACCTATTCACCCGGCTTTGTTTTTCTCTGCAAACATTTATTTTTCTTTACTGGCAACCAAAACCACCTTCTATATCCAATATGAAAAAACCCTCACTATTTCTCAACGGCTCAGTCATGCTGGCCTCAGCCACGCTATTACTCTTTTCCAGCACCTACGCAAAGGGCGCTGACGAAGGAGTGAAAATCACCGATGGTGACGGCAAATTACGCATTGAGCTCGACGGTAAGCTTTTCACCGAATACCTCTACAACAGCGGTAAGTCGGATTTTTTCCCTATCTTCTATCCTGTCCTAGGCCCAGGCGAAGTGCTCATGACCCGTGACTACCCGATGAAAAAACGCGAGGGTGAAAGCAGTGACCACCCCCACCACCGTTCATTATGGTTTGGGCATCATGATATCAACGGAGTCGATTTCTGGGCAGTGCAAGGAAACAACAAACAAGCGCTCGGCAAAACGGTTCACCAGAAATTCACCAACATCAAAAGCGGTAAGGATTCCGGCACCTTCACCAGTGAAAACAACTACGTCTCGCCAGATGGAAAAATCGTGCTTAGCGACGAACGCACCATCGTCATTCACAAACGCGACCCGAAAACGGATGCGCGCATGCTGGATTTCACTATCAAATTCAAAGCCTCCCATGGCAAAGTAGTATTCGGCGACAACAAAGACGGTTGCATGGCGATTCGTCTGCACCCCTCCATGCGCGTCGATCAACAGCGCAAGGATGTCGAAAACCCGATCAAAGCCGAAGGGCATATTCTCAACAGCGAAGGTGTGCGCGACAAACCTACTTGGGGGAAACGTGCCAAATGGGTCGACATGACCGGCCCGGTTGACGGCAAGTCCGTCGGCGTTTCCATTTTTGACCACCCCTCCAACCTGCGTCACCCTACCTGGTGGCACGCCCGCAGCTACGGCCTGATCTCCGCCAATCCCTTTGGCAAACACCACTTTGAAGGGCTCAAAGATCAACCCGAAGCCGGCAACTATACCTTGGAAGAAGGCAAGACCCTCACCCTGCGCTACCGCTTTTATTTCCACCAGGGCGACGAAAAACAAGGAAAGGTCGCCGAGCACTACGAGGCTTTCAGCAAAGAGTGAGTGAATACGCTGTGGATCAAGTTAGCCCTTATTCCTACAAGTAAAGAATGGCTGCATGAGCACCAGGAATTACTTGTCTGGCTGGGGTCGGCTTCCATAGTGACCTTCCTGCTGGGCTTGTTCATTACCCCGCTCATCATCGTGAAAATGAGCGAGGACTATTTCCTCAAAGACCACCCGGTACCCGACGACAGTTTTCGCGGAAAGCACCCCGCTATCCGCTGGATCACCCTGATCCTAAAAAACCTGCTCGGTTTCCTGCTGGTGCTCGCAGGCATTGCCATGCTCGCCCTGCCCGGCCAAGGCCTACTCACCATGCTGCTTGGTCTGGTGGTGATGAACTTCCCTGGCAAGCGCAAATTAGAATTACGTCTCATCCATTTTCCTGGTGTGCTACGCAGTATCAACTGGATCCGGGCCAGAGCAAAACACGCTCCGTTGCGCTTGCCTGAAACCTGATTTTTCGATTGGCAGCAAAAATAACAACTCAGCGTTTGCGCTTGTGCTTGCCATCCCCCACCGACACCACTTCGACTCGCACTCTTGTCAGTCCCTGTTCCTTGAAACGCAATCGCGAGGCCACCTTCGGCGTCACATCCAGAATCCGGCCATCGACAAAAGGTCCGCGGTCATTAAGTCGAATCACCGTCGAACGCCCGTTCTCCAGATTGGTCACCTTAACCCGACAAGGCAAAGGCAAGGTGGTGTGCGCTCCGGCAAGGGAATGCGGACGAAACTTCTCCCCCAAAGCCGTTGTTCCACGTGACAACCCAAACCAACGCCGCTCGTCATACCACGAGGCCATCCCCTCTTCACTATGATACAATGCCGCATCCACCGACATCGGCTGGTAATGCCTCCCACGAATTTTATACGCCCCCATCTTATAACCGTGATAGGATCCTGAACTGCAAGCATTGAGGCCGAACAAAACTACCAAGGATAAAAAAAGACGTTTATTATTGATCAACATAAGTCTCTTGTGAATACACAATAGTGGTGACTTTTTCAAGACCAAGAAATAGAAAGCACTACGGCAATAAATAAAAAGGCCCTTTGAAATCGCGCCTATTTGCCCTTTATTACTCCAGAATCAGCACCTTATGAAAACTCTACTCACCCCCATCTTCGCCGCCAGCACTGCTCTGTTAATAGTCGCTTGCGAGCAAAAGCCCGCACCGTCCTCGGATCAAGCGCCAGACATGCCCAAGGGCTCCGCCCCTCAAGCCCCTCCAGAAAGCAAAGGATCGTCACACCAAATGCCCGCACCCAAGCAATCCGAAAAGGAAAAAACCAGCGACTCTGAACATAAACCACAAACATCGAAGATGCCCAGCAAAGAAGAACTTAGGGAAAAGCTAACGCCCATGCAATACCAGGTAGCAGTCGAAAGCGGAACCGAACCGCCTCGCGCCAATGAATACTGGAACAATAAAAAGCCGGGTATTTACGTCGACATCATTTCCGGCAAAGCCCTGTTTGCCTCGACCACCAAGTTCAAATCAGGCACCGGTTGGCCCAGCTTTTTCCAACCACTCGACAAAAGCGAAGTGCTTGAAATCGTCGATGAAAGCCTCGGCATGGTTCGCACCGAAGTGCGCTCAAAAACTGGTGATACCCACCTTGGACACCTTTTTAATGATGGCCCCAAGCCCACCGGCCTGCGCTACTGCATCAACTCCGCATCATTACGCTTTGTCCCGGTCGAAAAACTCAAAGAAGAAGGTCTGGAACAATACGCAGACCTCTTCACCAAAGAGTAAATCTAACTCAGCCACCGGACCCGGCCGCTTGCCGGGCACCCGGAATTGGCTGTGCTATCCAAGTTCTTTTTTTCTTACTCCAGACCACGGCTTTATTTTCCCCCACCGCACAAAAGTTGCCTTGTGAAACACTAAGCGTCGTGCCTGCTCGTAAATTCTCCTGATCCCACGATTGCGATTTCACATCCCATACCGCAGCCGAACCTGATCCCAATACACAAAAGCTACCCTGCGAGCTGATCATCTGACGAGCCCCGCCTAGATTCTGATAAGTCCACTTCTGTGTTTTGTCGCTAAACACCGCTGCCGAACCATTCCCCAATGCGCAAAAGTTACCATCAGACTCAATGATCTGAAAACCACCAGACAGTCTCGCGGTGATCCATTTCCCCGATCGATCGCTGAAAACCGCCGCATTGGTATTGCCCACCACTCCCAGGTTTTTCCCTCGCGAAAGAATCCGGTCAAAATCCGCCGACATTTGCGCGAACTGAGCCTCCACCGTAGTTGGAGCATTTTGCGCCATCACCTCCCCCACCGGCAAAGGAGAACGCCCCCCGACATACCAAGCCGTGGCAAAACCGGCAGCAAAAACAAACAGCAAATGAGAAGATCTATAATTTTTCATAAAATAATTTAGGGTTATTAGACTTCCCAACCCTATCATTTCTGATTCACTCGGGCGATGAAAAAATTATAAAGGGAAACGATGCGGGTGCAGGAAAAAAAGTTAACCGTTGGCTATTGAAAGCTACCTTATCACACCCCCAATCTCATTCCGCCCTTTTAGGGCTGGCAATGAAACCGATTTAACCCCAGCGCTTCGCACTGGGCTATCACATTTTGTCCTTTCAGGACAGTTTGCTTTCATCTCTTGCACCAACGGTGCTCAATGAGACAGCCCAGTGCGAAGCGCTGGGAAAAAATCCAATTCTTCCAGCCCTGTAAGGGCGAAACGCATAGTGCGGGACGGCCTTCATTAGCGGTTCTCCCCTTCATTTTGCCCCCCTTCAAGCCATCATCCCCGGCACCACATTACCCGCAACACCCGTCAAACGCATCCGCAGCCCTTGGAATTTATAAGACAATCTCTCATGATCGATACCCAGCAGCTTCATCATCGTCGCGTGACAATCATGCACATGCACCGGATTCTCAGCAATGTTATAACCAAAATCATCCGTCTTGCCATAAACCGTTCCCGCCTTCACTCCACCACCAGCAAACCACATCGAAAAACAACGCGGGTGATGATCCCTGCCAAAGTTATTTCCGTTAAGTTTGCCCTGCGAGTAATTGGTTCGTCCAAATTCACCACCCGATACCACCAAGGTATCTTCCAACATACCACGCTGTTTCAGATCCATTACCAACGCCGCCGACGCTTGGTCCGTCTCCTTGCATTGACGCTCCATGCTGCCCTTCACCCCGCCGTGAGCATCCCACCCCTGATGGTAAAGCTGGGTGAATTTCACCCCTCTCTCCGCCATGCGGCGAGCCAACAAACAATTGTAAGCAAAGGTGCCCGGCTTTCTCGCCTCCTGTCCATAAAGATCATAAATGTAATCCGGTTCATCACTGATGTCAGTCGCCTCAGGCACCGAGGACTGCATTTTGTAAGCCATTTCATACTGGGCAATGCGCGTCTCCAACTCTGTGTCACCCGTTTTTTGCAACTCCAACTGATGCAGTTCTTCCAAACGGTCGAGCATCTTGCGCCGACTCGACGCACTAACTCCATCCGGATTACCCAAATACAAAACCGGATTTTTATCCGCTCGGAAACGCACCCCCTGATAGCGTGACGGCAAAAAACCACTGCCCCACAACCGTGAATATAACGGCTGCCCCCCCTTATCCTTGGTGATCAATACCACAAAACTCGGCAAGTTTTTGTTATCACTGCCCAAACCATAATTCAGCCAGGCCCCCATGCTCGGCCGCCCGGCAACCTGTGATCCTGTCTGCAAAAAAGTGATCGCCGGATCATGATTGATCGCCTCGGTGAACATCGAGTTCACCACACACAGTTCATCGACAATCTTTGCTGTGTGTGGCAGCACATCACTGATCCAAGTTCCCGCCTGTCCATGCTGATGAAACTTAAACGGCGAACCCGCCAACGGCAGGCTCGATTGATTGCCCGACATACCTGTTAGTCTCTGCCCCTTGCGCACGCTGTCCGGCAATTCCTGGCCATGCCGCTGATTCAACACCGGCTTGTAGTCATAGGAATCAATCTGCGACGGCCCGCCCGCCTGAAACAAATAAATCACCCGTTTGGCCTTGGCCGGCGCATGAGTCCCCCCCAGTATCCCCCGATCCCCTGCCGCTTGCACCGCTGATGCAGGATTCATCATATCAGCCAAAGCCAGCCCGCCCAAGCCCATCCCAAACTTATTCAAAAAGCCCCGCCTCGACATCCCAAAACTCGACTGTGCCCCCGTACAAAGCCCTCCCTCAACATTTCCAAAATTATTCCTATTCATAATTGCCTTCGTTCAGTATAGCTCCGGCTGTTTGACTCCGTCTATCTCCATTACATTCCGGTTCAGTTTCGCCTCGGCTCTTAATTTTTTATCTCCTATCTCCTTCTCCACTCACCGTTTAGTAATCGTTTCATCAAAATTCAACATCGCTTCACACAGGATCGTCGTCGCTGCCAGATCATCCACCGCCAGTTTCGCATTCACTTTACGATCCCCGATCTTCAGCAACTTGGCAGCTTCCCCTGAATGTTTGGCAAAATGCTCTTTCTGTTCTGCATAAAGCACCTGCAAAATTTCCAACTCCCGTGCTTCCGGCTTGCGACTGGTGCATTGGCGGAAACCTTGCACAATACGCGCCTTCACATCCGTGGCATTTTTTTCAATCAAGTGCTGTGCAAAGACCCGCGCCGCTTCCACATACTGCGGACCGTTCATCAACACCAGCGCCTGCAGCGGAGTCGAGGTGCGTTCACGTCTCACCAGACAAACCTCCCGCGCCGTCGCATCAAAAGTCGACATCACCGGTGGTGGCGCGGTGCGTTTCAAAAAAGTATACAGACTGCGTCGGTACAAACCCTCTCCTTTATCCGGAGTCTGACGCTTGAATGCCGCGGCCAGTTCATAGGGCTTCACCGATATACCTCCGACTTTATTCACCAACAAGCCACTGACCGCCAGAGCATTGTCTCTCACCTGCTCCGCAGACAAACGGTGACGCGGCCCGCGAGCCAATAAAAGGTTGTCCGGGTCTTCAACAAAAGAACGTGGATCTTGCGGCGTCGAGTCCTGACGATAAACCGATGACAAAGCGATTTTTTTCATCATCGCTTTCACATCCCACCCGGAATCCATGAAATCCCGCGCCATCCAATCCAACAAACGAGGGTGAGTCGGCGGCACCCCCTGAGTTCCAAGATCCTCCGGAGTCGCCACGATGCCCCGTCCAAAAAATGTCTGCCACAAGCGGTTCACCGCCACCCGGGATACCAGCGGATTGCGCCCATCAATCATCCACTTGGCCAGCCCTAAACGATTCTTAGGCCAATCCTTCTCCATCGGAAACAGACTCACGGGAGTCGCTGGATAAGCCTCCTCCCGCCGCTCGGTGTATTGCCCACGATTCAATCGATATGCCGCCCGCTGCCCCTTCATATCCTTCATCGTCATGATCTGTTTCACCTGAGTGATCAGCGCATTCTCCTCTTCGCGCATCTTTTTAGCATCCGCTCGAGCCTTGGCAAAAGGCGTATCGTGTCTCAGCAAGTAGTGTTCAAACAAAGCCCCCTCCGATTTCGATTCTCCAACACCCGCCAGCAAAGCCGATTCAACCGGAGTCAGCTGACGATCAAAAACCTGAAACTCGTCGATCGCTCCACCAGCAAAACCGATATCACGAAAACGTCCCGCCAGTTTCAGTTTGTTTTTCCCCGCCCCGGAATCACCCCACTCCGCACGGTGATCAATATCACGAGTCAGTTTATCCTGCATCTTCACCAGATCTACCAGCTCACCATTCTGATAAACCTTCACTCCATCCGCTTGACTACTACCGTCATAAGTGATCGTCAAATGGGTCCAGGCATTCAGCGGCAACGCCTTTTTCACTTGAACCCGCAAAGCATTGCCCGGCCAGAAGTGAATCATTGAAAAAGTCGGTTTGCCATCATAAAGCATCAATTCATAACCACGGAAAGCCGAGTCCTCAGCCGCCCGTGATCGATGAAATATCACTTGGCGGGATTTGAATGCCGAAGGTTTCAACCACAACGAAAAACTGAACTCATCCGTGCGATGGAAAGCTGCGGTTTTTTCATCCGTCACCGCAAAAGGATCGTCCCCACTGAACTGAGCCGCTTTGCCCTGTTTGCCCGATACCACCTTGGCCCCCTTGATATTTTTCCCATCGTTAAAATTTAAACTCAGCACCGCTTTGGGCAAGTTCACCTTCGGCAACTCAGCCTGCCCCTGACCCCCAGCCGCCTGCCAGTTGGCAAATCTCTTCTCCGCCGCCTTCGCCACCGTCTGCAGGTTCTTTTCACTGTCAGCTAACTCCTTCAGCAAGTTTTTGTGCTTCGACTCCTGATCCCCACTATAGAGCAACAGCGTGGGAGTCGGCGCGGTCTCGGTGAAATGAGAATACACACCCGACTCATCAATGTTATTAAAAAACGCACTCATCTCGAAATAACCCTGCTGGGTCCATGGATCAAATTTGTGGTCGTGGCACTTAGAACAACCAATCGTAATCCCCAGAAAAGCCGTGCCATTGGTTTCAACCCGATCCGACACATACTCGATGCGAAACTCCTCATTAATGCTGCCTCCCTCGTTGGTCTGGCGATTCAGCCGATTAAAAGCGGTCGCCAGTCGCTGGTCCAAAGTTGGATTGGGCAACAGATCCCCCGCCGTCTGCCACAGCACAAATTGATCGTAAGGCAGGTTGTCATTAAAAGCCCGGATCACCCAGTCCCGCCACGGCCACACATGCATCAGCCGATCTGCCTGATAACCAAAAGTATCCGCATAACGCGCCGAATCGAGCCAGTCAGTGGCCATGCGTTCGCCGTAAGCCTTGGAAGCCAGCAAGTGATCCACCACTTTTTCATAAGCCTTTTCACCCGACTGATCCGCCGCAAAAGCATCCAGCTCCGCCAGTGTCGGCGGCAGCCCGGTCAGATCAAAAGACACACGTCGCAACCAGCGTTCACGTGGAGCTTGCTGGGTGGGCTCGAGCTTTTCCTGTTGCAAACGTGCCAGCACAAAATCATCAATCTCATTGCGCCCCCATGATGACTTGCCCTGCAATTTTGGCAAGCCCACCTCTTTCGGAACCTCAACAAAGGACCAGTGTTTTTTGTACTCCGCCCCCTGCTCAATCCAACGCTTCAGAATATCTTTCTCCTTTGCGCTCAAAGCCCCCAACTTCGCTTCTGCAGGCGGCATCAACTCATCCGGATCGTCATGGAAAAGACGTACCAAAAACTCACTCTTTTCCACATTGCCCGGCACAATCGCCCCGGCCTCGATCGCCGCTTCACGAACATCCAGGCGCAATTCCGCTTCGCGATGCTCTTTGTCCGGCCCGTGACAATGAAAACATTTGTCCGATAAAATCGGCATCACATCCTGATTGAAATCCACCTTGTCTGCAGCGGTCACAATTACTTGAGCTAACAGACACACCGCCCCTAGGGACACCACCGTTTGTTTGAAAATTAACCGTCTTCTCATCATTCTATTTTTGCGTTGCCGCATCCGGTCTTCCGACCTGAAAAATTTCATTCAACTCCTCATCGTTCAAGGCACGATTGAACAACATGAACTCGTCAATCCTACCATTAAAGTTACGAATATTTGACGGTCCACGTTTTCCGGGAGGATTATAGTTACCCATCTCCATCGCTCCGAACTTCAGAGGCAGGCGCTTGTCCAGATTCACAATGTCTACCCGGCTGACCAGGCGACCATCGATCAAATGCCTTACCTCGAGTTTCTCCGGATCAAACACCGTGGCCAAAAACATCCAACGGCCTAAGTCATTAAAACCAATTTCCCTGTCCGAATAATAATTCTGATTCCCTTCTTTTCCCAGTACGCCCAGTATCATTTCACCCGTGCGCTCAAATTGCCAATGCGGACTGCCCGGCTTCCAATCATCGGTCAGCAAAAGACTGCTCCACAAACGGTCCATGCCGTCAATTCTCACCCAGGCTGCGTACGTCAGTGCCTTGAACTCACCCGGCAGGATCAACCTCACCCGATCCGCCGGACTCTTAAAATCGAGCGCCTGTTTGCCAGGCCAGCGCCCCGACGTCCACTTCGCCCCGACAATCGCACCATTCAAACCCGGCTCTTCACTCTGCCCCTGATTATGCAAAACCCGATCCCAGGATCGTTCCGGTTCGAAAGTGTAATAAGCAATCAAACTGGGATCGTTTTTCAGCTCTTTAGAGAATGTTTTCCATCGTTGAAAACGCGATTCAGCACGTGATCCATCCACATCATCCAACAACGAAGATTGCGGAAACAAAGCCGGATCCATATCAATCGCCTCACCCGGTTCCGAACCTCCCAAACGCATCGCCTCCCCTTCCGACAAAGCTTTTGTGGTTTTCCCCACTGAGCGCAGTTCCACTTCGCCATCAAAAACGTGCACCTCCGACGAGCCATTTTCATCCACCGATATGCCAAACTCCGTGCCCAAATCCACCAGATCATAATCCGGAGTTTTTACCGTAAAACCAACCGCCTGTGGTGGCACATTACCACGCACTTTTCCAAAGTGACAAAAAGCCTCGTTCGCCGAACGAATATCCAAATGCGCCGGCCCCTCCAGTATCACCGTCGCCCCACTATAAAACTCAATCTGCACCGTGCCCGCTGCGATCTTCACTTCTCCCACCGGAATCCTGTCACCAGGGCGGTAGCGAGTCGCTCCCTCTACCCACTGCAATCCCGACGCTCTTGTCAAAACCGCCACCCCATCATCCTGAGCAATACTCGTCACCCTCATCTTGTTATCCGAGCGCTGACCAAGTAACAGCATCCCCAAAAACAAACTAGCCACCAAGGCTGCCGCCAATGACAAGCGAGCTCTCCACGGCCAACGAGTGCTCTCCCCCCGATCCGCAAATTCCACCATCGCCTCGCCGCCTTCCTCACTCTCAAACTCACCCGCATAGTCATGCAGGCTCGCCGACAAAGCCATCACCTTCACATAATGCCGCCGCGCCGCTTCATCATCCAGCAACCACTGCTGAAGTTCAGCATGCCTGTCCGCAGAAATAACCCCATCCACCAGTTCGTCACACAACGCTCCTAGCTTCAAAACCTCCAAATCTGTTAACACATCTCCCATTCCAACTTCTAACTTCCAACTTCTAACTTCTGAACCTCATTCGTCACACAATCCAACAACAACTGCCTAATCCGACCCAGCGCCTTATACGCCGCCGGCACACTTCTGCCCGCTTGCGCCGCCGCCCGTTTCACCCCACTGCCACTTTCATAACGCGTCAGCACCATGCGCCGATCGCGCTCATTCAATTTTTTCAAACACCAACCCAGTGCCTCGTGCCGCACATCCATCTCCTCCTGCATCGTTCCCGCCGTCGCCACCACCGCCTCCATCACCTGTTCATTAAACACCACCTTTGATCGCGCAAATTTCTGCTGCGCCGCCTTCACCTTCCACCAAGCGATGCGATTGGCCCAGGCAACAAAATCCGTCCCCAATTCAAACTTATCAAATTTCTCATAAATGGTCACCGAAGTTTCCTGCAAAATATCCTCCGCATCCGCCCGGTTGGGAACCAGGGTATAGATATAAGCAAAGATCTTGCGTTGATTGCGGGTCAGCAATCCAACCAGCTCCGCTCGGCTATCCTGATGATGAGGTTCGTCTGAATTCATTAAAATGATCCTGTCATCAATGTAATAACAAGAATTGACCACTTTAGGACATTTTTTATCAAAAAAAATGTGAAACAGCTTTTTAAGCTGTAAATCACCGTCTAACCACAGCTTGAAAAGCTGTTTCACTTAACTCACGCAAACGGATTCACCACTCTCAAACCATCAAAATCCTGCTGACTGCTAAGGTCTTCTGAATAGAGTAGTTCACAGGATTGTTCTTTCGCCGCAGCAATGATCAAAGAATCCCAATGCGATATCTGATAACGCTGATGCAAAGAAAGTGCCGTCACAAAAGTATTCACACCTAATGAAGCAACTGGAAACAACAACCAGCATTCAAGCCACTCCTTCTCTTGTTGCGTGCTCAAATTTAATTTTTTCGGACTTCGCGCAGTAACAATAAACTCACTCAATACCTGAACAGAAAGGTGCAAATCGGCTTGAAGAAGCAGCTCGCGTGCAATCTTGGTCTTACTCGATTGGTCACTACTCTCATCCGCAGCGTAAACGAGAATATTGGTATCAATGAAGGCGTTCACGATAGATTTCTTCCCGACTAAAAGGCTGCAAAACTTTATCGCGTGGCTTCTGTCGAGCATCCGCCAGACGGTAAATTTCTTCCAACTTTGTCACGCGAGTTTCATGAATGTCGTTTTGCTTCGCCCTCTGCTGCAAAAATTCCCTTACAAGAGCACTAACAGAAGTACCCTCCTGCGCTGCCCAAATACGAGCCTTGCGGTAAGTTTCGTCATCAACTTTTAGTGTGATATTTTTCATGACTGTCCAGCACAGTAACTGTGCAGGAGGAAATTGCAATCAGATAGAACCTTTCCAACTTTGATCTACATGACGAAAGTAGCCCGCAATGGCATTTGCGTGGGAGCGGAATGGCTCGAAAAATGCTCTAAGTTATATCCCCCTCACTCCACGCCCTTGCTAATGCGTGGCACTCCCAGGCATACCCGAAACCCGTCCCGCGAATCAGAATAGGTCACACTGTGAATCCCCAGTCGAACCGCACAGCGCGCATTGCCCGGAACGTCGATGTAATTCCCTCCCCGGCACACGGGGCGTTTCACTGAGAAGATTTTGGCATCTTCATAGAAAACCTCCTCATGACCTCCTTGCGGATCAAAATGATCTAAAACAAACTCCCACACCCCTCCACACATATCCGCCAATCCAAATCCGTTGCGCCCACGTTCTCCATAATGATCAACCGGTGAAACCATCGCATAACCATCGCTCCACGGCAGTGTGCCTCCCGTCCAGACGTGATCCGTGCCTGGCAAAAAGTCGATCGCAGAAATATTCAAACGCCCCTTGCCCTCATAACGGCCTGAAAGGCCAACCCTATAACAGCCCAGGGAGAAACCCTGGGTAAATTGGTTGAAACATTCCCAAGCCCTGAAAGGGCGGTCCTAAAAACTCACTACGAGGACCTCACAAAAGCTTCCACGGCGCGCGATACGGCAACGCCATCAGCTTCTTCTGCGCCTCCGCATCACCAATCACTTCTTCCTTCGCCGGATCCCACTTCAGTTTCCGCCCCAGTGCTTGTGAGACATAAGCGATATGTCCCGGGGTGATCGAACGATGCGCGGTCTCCGCGGGTGCCACACACTCCGTCCGGGTTTTCACTCCGTCGATAAAATTACGATGATGCTCAGGCGCTTTGTAAGCCCGTTTCGTCCCGGGATTGAACCCTTTTTTCACCCATTCCGGATTCGATGCTTCCAGTTTACCTCGAGTGACATACACCCAGCCGTTTTCACCAATCCACTTGGTGCCCATTTTATTCACTGATCCGATGCTCGTCTCGATCCCTCCGGCATAAGTGCAACGCACTTCATAATCTACCGGCGAGTTATAAACATCCGTTTCAGGGAAAGTCCAACCCACGGCTTCCACCGTTTGCGGCCCGCTTTTATCCATCCCAAGCGCCCAGTGATTGATGTCATTATGATGCCCGATCCAATCCATCAATTGACCACCACCATAAGCCAAATGCCAGCGCCAGTTCCAATGACTGCGCGCTTTCATGTAAGGCAACATTTCACTCGGCCCGGTCCAGAAATCGTAATCCAAATGATCCGGAGGGGTGGTATTTTTGGTATCACCCAATGGTTGGTTATGCCCCGCAGGCAAACCCACTTCCACCTTTTTCACCTTGCCAATCACACCGTTCTGGATCAGCTCCACCGCCTGATGAAAATTGGCCGTCGATCTTTGTTGGGATCCGGTCTGGAAAATTGCTTTCTGTTTTGCCACCTCCTTATACATGGCCTGCCCTTCGGCGAACAAATGGGTCACTGGCTTTTCGCAATAGACATCCTTACCGTGTTTCAAAGCCTCCATCCCAGCCAGCGCATGCCAGTTGTCCGGTGTCGCTACCAGCACCGCGTCGATATCATCACGCGCGCACAGTTCACGATAATCGGTGTAAGCATCACAGCCTTTGAAATCACTACCCTTCTGTTTTCCGTAATAACCTTCCACCGCAGCCTTCGCCGTATCACGCCCATAAGCTCTACCCTTGCGCCCTTCATGTTTACCATAATGCAGTGAATCCACATCACAAACTGCCACCACCTGAACATCCGCCAATCTCAAAAAAGCGTCCATGTTGGCAAATCCCCGCCCCCCGACTCCGATCATCCCCATGGTGATGCGTTCACTGGGTGCGGATTTGTCCACTCCTCCAAAAATCGAGGACGGCATTATAGCCGGAGCAGTCACTGCAGCTGCAGCGGTGGAGATAAATTGACGACGGGTTTTCATATCTAGGGGGGGTAAGGAGTGGAGGGTAAGTGGTTTAAAATTCAGCTCCAAGCCCATAGGACAAGGAAAATATAACCAAGCACACTATCTCACTCACGACAAGTCACGCAGCTCAATTCCCCCTATAGCGATCTTCATTTGCAAACCTATCCACCTTGCCTACTTTTCTTTCTTGTCCCACAGCATTAAAAAACAATTTCCTCTATGCGAGCACTCCTTACCCTCCTTCTCATCCCTTTGTTGTGTGCCACCGCCACTTCACAAGCCGGTGACTGGCCTACTTTTCGCGGTGATATCCAAAGGCGCGGGATCGCTGATGAAAAAATAAATCCGCTCTCCTTACAAAATCAATGGACCTGGCGTAGCAACTCTCCCCCGCAAACCGCCTGGGCGGCTCCGGCGCGCTGGGATGCTTACGCAAATATTGTGAACTTGCGTGCGATGCGCAACTACGACGCAGCCTTTGGCGTGGCGGTCGTTGGGCAGTCAGCCTTTGTGGCTTCTTCGAGCGAAGATTCGGTGATCTGTCTGGATCTTAACTCGGGCAAGGTGCGTTGGCGATTCTGGACGGATGGGCCAGTGCGAATCACGCCGACGGTCTCAGACGGTCGAGCCTTTTTTGGTTCGGATGATGGTCAGGCCTATTGCATTGATGCCAACACCGGCAAACTGATATGGAAATTCCGCCCCCCTGTGGAAGAACCTCTAGTGATTCACAACGGTCGAATGATCTCCCGTTGGCCCTGCCGCACCGGTGTGTTAGTCAAAAACGGAAAAGCTTACTGCGGCTTCTCGATGCTACCCTGGGACCCCTCGTATATCTGTGCGCTCGATGTCAAAACGGGCAAAGCTGATACCCCAGGATGTTTTGTGCGCAAGCTGAACGGTGCCACGATCGAAGGAGCGATGGCCGCTTCCGACACTCTACTGGTCGCTCCCCAGGGCCGTATTCCTCCCATGTTATTGGATCTTACCGATGGCACGGATCAAGGATCTTTGAAAGGCTACGACGGGAAAAAGAAAGGCGGCGGCGGGAGTTTCGTGATGATCACAGACGATCAGAACCTCTGTCACGGCCCTGGCAATCTAACCGGGTGGATCACCGTCAGTGACCTCAAAGCCGGGAAAGTTTTGTCCATGCATGAAGGTTTTAATTCCAGCGTTCACAGCAGCGAAACGGCTTATCGTCTAGCGGACAATCAGGTAAACGCCATTGATCGCAAAACTCAAAAAACCATCTGGAAAAGTAATGTTCCCCAGGCCCACGAACTGATTCTAAATGGCGAAACATTATACGTCGGAGCCCGCGACGAAGTGGTTGCTCTGGATGTGGCACAGGGCAAACAAGTGTGGAGCGCTCCGGTTGAAGGCGAAGCCCGATTACTGCTGGTTGCAGGAGGCTCCCTGCTAGTCAGTACGGACGAAGGAGTCATACACTGTTTTACTCCTAACCTTAAAAGTGCCCCATCAATAACAAAGGCGAAAAAATCAGCACCAAGCACTGAAACCTCGCAGAAACTCAAAGCCCCCCAAATCCCTAGTCTGACTGGACACTGGGCGTTTCACACCGGCATGAGTGATCGCGCCAAACGCCGAGGGCTGGCTGACGCGGAAAAACGGGTAGTGGATCTGGGCGGACGCATAGATGGCACGATTCTAGGTGAAGTGAACCTGCGTCAGGCCGGCGGAATTGAAGCCCTGGTCTTGGACGGCATTGGCAACAGTGTGATTCTGGCTAAGGATCACAGTAAGGTAAAACTGCCTCAGCGACAGATAACGGCAGAAGCCTGGGTTCGTGTGGACAAACCGAGCAAATGGGGCGGAATCATCGGGGCGATTCAAGACAACGGTTCTTACGAACGAGGATGGATTCTAGGCTACAACGGTGCAAAATTTTCCTTCGCTATCAATGGCAAAGGGGGTGATGACAAATTAACCTACCTGCAAAGCACTAGCAATTTCAAAAACGAAACCTGGTACCACGTGGTGGGAACCTACGACGGCAAAACCCAACGGATCTACGTCAATGGCGTGCTGGAAAATTCTTCGACTCAACAGTCAGGAGATATCAACTACCCACCACAAGCCTTTTTTGAAATCGGCGCTTACCATGACAAGGACGAAAACTACCGCATGAAGGGACGGGTGCATGAGGTCCGCCTCTATTCTCGAGCCCTAAATCAAAAAGAATTGCTGGCCAACTACCAGGCCAAAAAAAGAGCCTTGCCCAAACCGATTTTTCTTCCCGTCGGCCCCTACGCTCGTTTTGTTGATCAGCAAACGGTGGAAGTGACCTGGCAGACAAACCAAGCATCGCCGAGCACCTTGATCCTCGATACGGCAAACGAAAAACGGAAAGTAAGGGATGCAAAACCCAAAACCAAACACCGGCTGCGCATCGACGGACTGAAACGAAATCGTATTTATCACTATCAGATTGCTACTGGAACATCAGGGATCAGCCCTGCTTTTGAGTTGGATACCACCTTTAATTTCACCCAGCCCGCCCTGCCGAACCGGCCAAACCCTTACCCACAAGATATAACAGGCAAGGCGCTTGAAAAAACCGCAAAAACCTTGCTCACCGATTCTGGCATCACCTCCGGCATTTGCCTGGTGATGGGTGCAGGCAACGGACACTTGATGTATGAATTGGCGCGCCAGTCCAATTTGAATGTGATCGGGCTTGAGACCGATGAGGCCAAAGTCACCGCCGCACGCCTTGCTTTGACACATGCCGGTATCTACGGACGGCGGGTGACGATCCGCAAAGTCGAGGCGCTCGATCAAATTCCCTACACTGGCGAATTTGCCAACCTGATTGTTTACGCTCAGCTGTTGAAAAATGGCAGGATTTCAGGAAACAGCCAAGAAGTGCTGCGCTTGCTGCGACCCGATGGCGGTCTGGCATTGATCGGACAAAACAACGAATCTTCACCCCAAGTGACAGCTGCGCAACTCACTGCCTGGAGCGGCAAAGTTGACAGCAAAGTGTTTACAGGAAAATTAGGCGTCTGGGCTCGAATCACCCGTGCTCCACTGCAAGGAGCCGGTGAATGGTCACACCTGTATGGACGTGCTGACAACTCAGCCTATGGCGGAGAACATCTGGGTGGCGCGCGCAAAACCGACGACCTGCGGGTGCAGTGGCTGGGACGACCCGGACCGCGCGCGCAGCCTGACCGCAACGGGCGCAAACCCTCGCCGCTGTCAGCAGGGGGACGTTTGTTTGTCCAGGGCTTGCACCGCCTGATCGCCATCGACGCCTACAACGGCACCATTTTATGGTCACTGGAAATCCCCCCGATGCAGCGATTCAACGTGCCTCGTGACAGCAGCAACTGGTGTGCCGATGAAAAACATGTCTTTGTTGCCATCAATGATGCCCTCTGGCAGATCAACGCACAAACCGGCAAGGTCGAATCCATCACTCCCGTTCAACCCGGTGATCACAAGGACTGGAAATACGACTGGTCTTACATCGCACGGCATCAAGACAAAGTGATCGGCAGTGCAGTCAAAAGCGGCTCGTCCTATGTCGAATTCTGGGGAGGATCAGGAGCGGGTTGGTACGATGACCGCAAAGGACCGATAACCTTCAAAGTGTGCAGCGATAATATTTTTGCCCGGGACAAAAAAACCGGAAGACAACTGTGGACTTATGCAGATGGAGTCATACTCAATTCGACCATCACCGTGGCAGGCAAGCAGGTGTTTTTTGTCGAATGCCGCAACCCCAAAGTACTCGCTTCACAATCGCGACGCATCGGCATACCCGAACTGTGGCAGGATCAATACCTCGTCGCACTCGACCTCGAAACCGGCAGCATCATCTGGGAGCAAGCGATGGAAATCAACAAAGGCACGGTGATGGTTCACATGGCGCAGGGAGAGGGAACCCTGATCATCGCCGCGTCGGGAGAAAGCAAATACAACCTCTACGGACTCGATCAAAATAATGGCACCCAGCTCTGGCATCGCGAACTGGACTGGATCAAGGAAAAAGGCGATCACGGCATGGCGATGTCACGACCAGGGATCGCCAGTGGCCGTTTGTATATGCGGCCTCATGTGCTGGATATAAAAAGTGGCAAAACCGTCGGCAAGATGCCTGCCGGACACTGCGGAACCTACGCCCTGACCAGCAACACCGCGATCTACCGTAAAGGCAATGTCACCATGTGGGATCGCGAGGATGATAAACTAAGCAGTTGGAAACGCCTGCGACCGGGCTGTTGGTTGAGCACCATTCCAGCAGCCGGCATGCTGCTCTCACCGGAAGCCGGTGGCGGCTGCAGTTGCGGCATCTGGATCGAAACCTCTCTTGGATTTATACCAAACACAATCAAACGACCAACCGCCAAGTGAAAAAACAATCTCCTCCAAAGCAGGCTACTCCGGAGAATTGACCAGGGCCTCGGTGCGGCAGTCCTTCAAAACAATGCCACCGTCCACCCGCAAAACAGATCCTGTGATGTAGTCGGCATCATCCGAAACGAGAAAAGCCGCCGCCTTACCAATATCCGCAGGCACCCCCAAACGCCCCCAAGGCATATTCGCAGCCTCCTCCTTCATTCGCGCTTCCCCAAAAGCCTTGCGCTCGCCGGGAGTATCGATCCAGCCTGGTTCAATCACATTCACATTGATCCGGTGCTGCGACAACTCCGTCGCTATCGTCCGTGCCATGTGATTCAATCCCGCCTTGGCGGTATTGTAGGAGGTGCTGAGACCAAAGGGCATATAGGCATGGACACTCGAAATAAACACAATCTTGCCACCACCATTTTCCACCATGTGCCGAGCCACTAACTGGCTCATATGAAAACCACTGGTCAAAGCTCCATTGATCACAAACTCAAAATCCTCTGGCTTGATATCAAGAAACTCACAGCGCCGACTGGCCGCCGGGTTGCTCACCAGAATATCTATTTTTTCCAGCGCAGCGACCGCTTCCGATACCAACCTGACACATTCATCACGCTCAAAGATATTAGCCGTGATCACCCGGCATTCTCTACCTAAAGCTCTGATTTCTTCCGCGGTCTGTTCTACCTCCTCGCTGCCAGGACGATCATTGATCACCAAGTCAGCTCCGGCTCGCGCTAACTCCAAAGCGCAGCCTTTCCCTATCCCTTGTCCCGCCCCCGTCACTAAAGCTTTTTTATCTGATAAGTTCATCTGTATCGAATTAAATTTAGTCAGCGTAAATTTTAGCTAACTTTTGCCCATGGTCATCAAGCATATTTTTCAGCGTCATGAAGTCCCCTCCAAAAGCAAGCAGTTGCGCCCCTTTCTCCTTCAATCTCTCCACGTCTTCAATACTGCCCGCCGGACAACCCCAGGCTTTGCCCTCCCGAGCTGCCGCCGCCGCCACCTTGTCATAAACCTCTTCCAGCTGCAGCCCTCCGGAACCAGGTTGACGCAAACGCAAGCCCAGATCCCCCGGCCCAATAAACAATCCATCCACCCCGGGCACCGCCGCGATCTCATCCACATTGTTCACCGCCTCTATCGTCTCGATTTGAACCACCAAAAAAGTCTCCCGATTAGCTTCTTCGGTAAAATTTTCGCCACCCTGCAAAATAAAGTCGCTATCCAAACCCGCACCATCCAAACCTCGGTCTCCCAAAGGAGGAAACTTCACCGCATCCACCAAAGCCTGCGCTTTCTCCACCGTCGACACATGAGGGATCATCAAACCCGTCGCTCCATCCTCCAAATAACGATAGAGGCTGGTTTTTTCCACCGTTGCCGGGCGCAACATGCAATCGATATCAGCCAGATGAAAATGCGTCAACAATGCCGCGATTTCTCTATCACTGAAAGTACGGTGCTCCATGTCCAACCAGATCAAATCAAATCCAGCGTTGGCCGCATGATGGATATACGAAGGAATAAAATGCCCCAAAACACACATCCGTGCCGGCTTGCCTTCTTTTATTCTTGTCAGGGTTTTACTTTTTCTCATAAAATAACTCAATAAAGGTGGGTGCACCTTACGTCGGTTTTTTCTTTCCGACAGTATAATTGCAGGATCTCCCGCTTTTCACTTCAAAAAACCTCCTGCACAGCCTTGGAATAATTCGATTCACTAATAATTCGATAAAATCATCCAGTCTTGACAGAAGTAGTCAGATTTATAACTTTCCTAGATTTCCAATGATAGTCGAACCCAAACCCAGCTCTACTGACACGGCAAAAAACATTGCCGTGCCCGTATCAACGACCACCAAAAAAGAAGCTAACCGTGGTCAACCCGCAGCACTGCGCCGGATAAACATCGACTCCATTGTGCGGAAAATCCAGACCGACGCTCCCATCAGCCGCGCTGATCTCGCCCGCTCTACCAAGCTGAGTTATCCCACCGTGATGAAAATCGGCAACATGCTGCTGGATCACCAAATGGCAGAGTGGCTACCGGATGAGATCCAAGAATCCAGCGGCCGGGGGCGCCCCGCATCGTTCATGCAAATGTCCTGCACCCAATCGCACGTGATCGCCATCTCCTTTCGCCCCACCCACATTCTCGCCGCCACGGCTGGCCTCGACGGACGGACACTGCGGGAGATCACCGCACCGATACCACAAAGCTACCCGGAGATCCTGCAGGCGAGCCAACAGTTGATCAAAAATTTACAAGAAGGCAACACCTCGCACACTCTCGGGCTCGGGCTCTCGGTGCCAGGCCAGATCGACACTGGTTGCAACGATTTGATCCTGCAATCCCCCAACATACCCTGCATGGAAGGGCAGCGCATCAGCACGGATTTAAGCAAGCTCACCCAACTCCCCACCGTAGCGGTCAGCACCATGCGGGCACTTTACAACTCTGAGGTCATCCGTGGGCAAGCAGTCGCTTACGACAACTTCGTGGTGCTGAGCTATTTCTCCGGCATGGCCCTTGCCATGTCCTGCAATGGTAACTACGTCACTGGTGCCAATGGCATGGCGGGTGAACTAGGACACCTCATCGTTGACCCCGGAGGTGAGCTCTGTGGCTGCGGCAACCGTGGTTGCATCGAAACCCTCGCCACCGACCTCTCGCTTTCACACGCGGTATCCCGCAATCTCGGGCGCCAGGTCGAAGTAGAAGAAATGCTCGAGCTGATACGCAAATCCCCTGACCGCTTTGCACCCGAAATCGACTGCATGCTCAACTACCTCTCCATTGCCATCGGTGCCACAATTAACATTTTTAATCCTGAAGCCATATTCCTCTATGGTCGCCTGCTTGAGGTCAATGATACTTTCATCGCGAAATTGCGGAAAAAGATTCCAGACAAATGCCTGAAAAGCCTCGCTTCCAAATGCCTGGTGAAGCGCTCAAAGTCCAGTATGATTCAAGGTGCCGCGCTCGCTATTGCCAAACAACTCACCGGCAAGCTCAGCACCAACTAGCAGCATAATCCTATTCACATATAAGCTGCCATCTATGTCCGCTTATCCGCCCTTGACAAGCACCCAAGATTTCACAAAGTTTTCATCGCAATGAGTAACAATCCGGAAACCACCCGCAATAAAAGCGGTAGAAAAAATAAAAAAGAGGTTAACCCCGGTCAACCTGGATCCCTACGCCGCATCAATATTGATCGTATCGTGCGCAAGATCCAGACCGACGCCCCCATCACCCGATCGGATCTGGTTCGCTCCACCGGATTGAGCTACCCCACGGTGATGAAAATCGCCGACTTTCTGTTGGAGAAAAACATGGTGGAATGGGATCTGGATGAGAGCAATGAAACCGGCGGTCGCGGACGCCCAGCCTCTTACATGCAAATGGCAAGCAACTCCGCCCATGTCATTGCCGTCTCTTTCCGTCCTACTTTGATCCATGCTGCGATCTCCTCACTTGATGGCAAGATCATCAAGGAAATAGAATGCCCCATCCCCTCGACTTACCCGGAAATACTCGAAGCCAGTGTTCAATTGATCAAAGATTTGCAACGAAGCAGCAACTCACCAACTCTGGGAGTGGGATTGGCCAGCCCCGGCTTGCTGGAAATTGGCAATCACTCGAAACTCACCATCTCGGCAAATATTCCCGCACTCACCGAGCACTTCATCGCGGAGGACCTTGCTGAACTCATTCACCTACCAACGGTCATCGTCGGCACGATGCGCTCCTTATACAATTCCGAGATCATTCGCGGCCATGCCGTCGATCACAAGAATTTTGCTATTTTGAACTACTACGCAGGAATGGGACTCGCCGTTTCCAGCAACGGCAACTACATCGATGGCGCTCACGGAATGGCTGGCGAACTGGGACACATCGTGGTCGAAGTCGGCGGAGAACTCTGTGGCTGCGGCAACCGCGGTTGTTTGGAAACCCGCGCCACCGACCATGCCTTGGCTAAATCCATCTCAAAAAGAATGGAGCGCACCATCAGCGTGGATGAAATGAGCGAATTGATCCGCAAATCTCCTAGCCGCTTCGAAGACGAAATCGACCAGATGCTTAACTTCCTGGCGATCTCCATCGGCATGACGATCAACATCTTTAACCCTGAGACCGTACTGCTCTACGGAAGACTACTGGACATCCACCCTTCTTTTTTCGACAAACTACAGAAAAAAGTTCCCGCCACCTGCCTCAGTAGCTTGGCAGCTACCTGCACCTTAAAAAAATCCAATTCGCGCACCATCGAAGGAGCCGCCCTGGCCATCGTTGAAGAGCTGACTAACAAGTTAGGCTCAAAAAGCTAAAAGGAAATCCATCAGCGCGAACTCGTCAATTTTTTCATTTCTTCATAAACCAGCGCATCATCCTCCCGCCCTTCAAACTCAAAAGGCTGTTTTTGATTTTTCTCCAAGTGCATAAATCCCCACGAAGCGCCATTCTCCACGCAAAGCCGTAAAGCTTGCGCCGCCGCCGCACCCAACTTCTGATCTTCATTGCAGACGATCGCTTTACCTGATTTTTTCAGTTCAAACAACCTCTCCGGTATATCGGTGAGCTTTGTGACATTAAAGTGAATCAGCAAAAAATCACTGTGGGCAATCACTTGTGGGCTCAAACGTCCATCTCCAAGGCCACTGGAAGAAACCAGTAAACCCGGTGTCGCCTCCTTCGCCAAATCAATCAGCGCCGCCATGCCTGCATCCGATTTCAAAACCGGGTGATCAAAACCGCGGATTCCGTATTCATTGGCAATTTCCAACAGCACATTTTTAAACCCC
Source organism: Verrucomicrobiota bacterium (assembly GCA_024277195.1). Taxonomy (GTDB): domain Bacteria; phylum Verrucomicrobiota; class Verrucomicrobiia; order Verrucomicrobiales; family DEV007; genus JAADHD01. Next base: position 25,265 of record JAJRVS010000018.1, read on the forward strand.
CTTTTTTTGATCCATCTTGCCACATTCACCACTGCTTTTTTCACCGCTGTTTCATCACTGAGAATCTGGTCCTGGCGCTGATAAAAACACCCCAGAATCACCACCACCCCCTGCTCATCACAGGCTTCAATGACACGCTGCACCCGTTGCATATAAGGTTTCATCAACGACCCGTCGGCCGCAAAAGCCGAATTCACAGCTCCTTCATAACCCGGCACCCCTCCCTGCAAATTTAACGTAAAAGCCCGCACCCCCTGAGCCACGTAGTCCGGAATCGCCCGAATAAAACGATCAGAGATTTCATCCGGATCAATCTGCGGTTTTTTGCGATTTTCAAACACCGCATTCACCATACGCACATTCATCAGCAAACCCTCGGCGGGTGCACCCGGATACGTCGGTTTCCCATTAATCATCCACCGCCCCTGCTGCAGCGAAACTGCCGTTTGCGCGGTGAACGGAACCTGGTTTGATCCCGAAATCCAAATCAGCACAAACACCACCAGAAAAACAAAAACTCTTTTTACCACCTTCATTCCACTGCCTCCAGTAATAATTTCATCGCTTGATTAGTGGGATTCTGCCTCCCGCTCACCCACTCTTTCATTTTTGCCCCATTATAACACACCACCATATCAAGACTCGGTATCACCCACAAAGCCCGCGGCCCACCATGACCAAACGCTCCATACAAATCCGGTGGCGCATCCGGAAACATCCGCTGCCCATCCCTATCCACTCCATTGATCCACCACAACCAACTATAACTACCAAAGTGATCACTTTGATTGTCAGGCACCTCCTCCGAACCGATCGTGCGCTGACCGGCAATCACCTCGGCCAACTGTCCCTTGCTTTGCGGAATAGATTTCCCTACCGGATCCGTCACTGCCCGGCAGGCGTA
>JAJRVS010000393.1 GCA_024277195.1 Verrucomicrobiota bacterium
AACGGCGGGGGCTGCGACGCCTACCGACAAGGTGGAGACGGTGGTCAAACCTGCCGCTGATGCCAAACCGGTTGCCAGCGCAGAAGAACGACTGAAGAACTGGCCGGGATTTCTTGGGCCTCGGGCTGGCTTGGCTGATGCCAAGGCTTTGCCCACCACTTGGGATGGAGAAAAAGGGGAGGGCATTCGTTGGAAAACGGAGATTCCGCTGCCGGGGTTTAATTCGCCGATTATTTGGGAGGATAAAATTTTCCTCTCAGGCGCTGATGAAAAAAATCGTGAGGTTTATTGTGTGGATCGCGAGAGTGGAAAGATCCTGTGGACAAAAAAAGTGGAGAAGATCCCGGGTTCACCTTCTTTTGAAGATTCTCCTGAAGTGAACGATGACACAGGGTACGCCGCGGCGACGATGGCGACCGATGGGGTGCGGGTGTTTGCGATTTTCTCGAATGGGGATTTGGTGGCCTTTGATTTTGAAGGCAATCAAGTGTGGGCTAAAAACCTAGGAGTGCCTGAGAATGCTTACGGGTATTCTTCTTCGCTGGTGGTGTATGAGAGCTTGTTGTTGATACAATATGACCGGGATGAGGACAGTTTTTTCACCGGACTTGATGTGGCGACCGGGCAAAAACGCTGGAGAACACCGCGCGACTTCGGGGCGTCGTGGTCAACGCCGCTGGTATTTAATTCCGGTGAGCGGGATGAGGTGGTTTTGGTAGCTGACCCGATGGTGGTTTCTTATGATCCTAAGAATGGAAAAGAGCTGTGGCGAGTGGAATGCCTGGAGGGTGGCGAGATCGCACCGATGGCAGTTTATACGGACGGCTTGCTCTATGTCGCGGCTGATTACGTCAAGGTGGCGGCGATCGATGTTAAAAAACACGAAGTGGTGTGGGAGACGTCGGATATGATTCCCGGTATTGCCACGCCTTTGGTAACGGGCGATTATTACATTGGAGGGCTGGGGGACGGCGGTATTATTTGTTATAATGCCAAGAGTGGTGAGGAAGTTTGGATGGCGGATACCGATGACGGTTTTTACGCATCGCCGATTTTGGCGGATGGCAAAGTCTATTTGGCTGATCGCACTGGGGTGATGCACATTTTTGAACCAGGGGCGGAATACAAAGCCCTCAGCACCCCCGCTCTGGGTGAAGTGATCGTCAGCACGCCTGCGGCGATGGGCGATACCCTTTATGTGCGCGGGATGAAAAACCTTTACCGGATCGGACCATGAGCGAAGAAGCGACTTTGACAGAATCGAAAGAAGCAAAGGCTCTGGCGGAGGACAAAGACTGCCCGGGAACTTGTGATGACAAGAAAAACCCTGAGATCGACATCTCCGCAGTGGAGGAGATGGTGGGGCGTATTGGCAAGGAAGCCAAACATTTGATCCCCTTGTTGCAGGCGATTCAAAAGAAGTGGAACTGGTTGCCGCCCAAGGCACTGGAGCGTATTGCTGAGATCACCGAGATCACGCCGGATTCCATCACCGGAGTATCGACTTTTTATTCCCAGTTCCGCCATCACCCGGTGGGCAAACACATTGTCAAAACTTGCATTGGCACAGCTTGTCACGTCAGCGGGGCTTCGGTGTTGGATGAGACCTTCCGCAGTCACTTGAAAGTGGGTGAAGGGGAACACACCAGCCCGGATGATACCTTTACGGTTGAAGAGGTGGCCTGTCTGGGTTGCTGTATGCTGGCGCCGGTGGTGCAGGTGGATGATACGATTTACGGGGAAGTCGAGGCTTTTAATATTCCCAACCTGCTTGAGGACTTTCTTGCTACCGAGGATGCTAGATCGGGCGGTGGTGATGAAGGTGAGGAAGATCGCAAGAATGTGACTGGTGAAGTGCGCATTTGTATTTGCTCCAGTTGCACCGCGGGCGGCGCGTTCAAGGTTTATCAAGAGTTACTGAATGTGGTCAAGACCATGGATCTGCCGGTCAAGATTAAGAAGGTGGGTTGTCGCGGAGCGTCTTTTGAAACGCCTTTGATTGAGGTTTCGGTTTATAATCAGGGACGGCATCGTTACGGCCTAGTCAAGGTTACTGATGTGCGCGGTTTGTTATTGAAACATTTTCAACCCGCCAACTGGTTGCGGCGCACCACCTCGACGATGTTCGGTTTGTTGGAGAATTTACTCACTGATGAGGATTGGGATCCACCAACCCGCTTTTCCAAGGATGTGCGGGCCAAAGTGGACATGCGTTTCGAGGGGCCGCAGCAACGTTGCGTCACCGAGCATTCGGGTGTGCTCGATCCTAAGAGCATTGATGATTACCTTGCGTATGACGGCTTCAAGGCGATGCAGACTTGTCTCGAAGGAGAGGATCCGGATGGCATCATTCAGGAAATGCTCGACAGTGGATTGCGTGGACGTGGTGGTGCGGGTTTCCCAACTGGGATGAAGTGGCGTTTCACTCGTATCGAGGAAAACGAAACCAAATACATTATTTGTAACGGCGACGAAGGTGATCCCGGGGCGTTCATGGATCGCATGATTCTGGAGTCTTTCCCGTTCCGTGTGATTGAAGGCATGGTGATCGCGGCTTATGTGATTGGAGCGGAGCAAGGAGTGCTTTATATTCGCGCGGAGTATCCGCTGGCGACCGAACGTATTTTGAATGCCATCGCCCAGTGCGAGGAACGAGGTTACCTCGGCGATAATATTCTCGGCACGGGGATGAAGCTCAAACTGGAAGTGGTTGAAGGGGCGGGGGCGTTTGTTTGTGGTGAAGAAACCGCGCTGATGTCAGCGATTGAGGGTGGACGTGGCATGCCGAGATTTCGCCCACCTTTCCCTGCGCAATCTGGATTGTGGGGCAAACCGACGCTGATCAATAATGTTGAAACTTTCGCTTCTATTTCGTGGATCATTCGTAATGGCGCGGAGGAATTTGCTGCGATTGGAACGGAAAAAAGCAAGGGCAGCAAAACTTTTGCACTGGCGGGCAAGGTGGTTCGTGGGGGTATGATAGAAGTGCCGATGGGCATGACCCTGCGGGAGATTGTCGAGGATATCGGTGGAGGCATTCCCAATGGGCGCAAGCTCAAGGCGGTGCTGATGGGTGGTCCGTCCGGCGGCTGTGTGCCGGAGCATTTGTGCGACACACCGGTGGATTACGAAGAGATCAGCAAGGTGGGAGCGATCATGGGGTCGGGGGGGATGGTGGTGCTCGATGACACGGATTGCATGGTGGACATTGCCAATTATTTTATGCGTTTTCTGCAGGATGAATCCTGTGGAAAATGTACTCATTGCCGAATCGGCACCAAACGCATGGGAGAAATCCTAGAGCGTCTTTGTGCGGGTAAAGGCCGTAAAGGGGATCTGGAAAAACTAGAGACACTGGCCGGTATCACCAAGGAAGGCAGTCTTTGTGGGCTGGGGGTGACCGCTCCCAATCCGGTTTTATCCTGCATGAAGTATTTCCGCCAGGAGTTTGAGGATCATATTGCTGGCACCTGCACGGCAAAAAAATGTGTAACCTTGGTTCGTTATGACATCGACGACACCTGTATCGGGTGTACCCGTTGTGCGCAGTTTTGTCCGACCGATGCCATTCCGATGAACCCTTACCGCCATCATGTGATCCAGGATCCGATGTGCACCCGTTGTGACATTTGTCTGCAGGTATGTCCGGTGGATGCGATTCATATTGTTGATTTGGAGAAAGTATAAAAAAGCGATGAAATTGACGATCGACAATCAGGAAATCGAGCTGGACGAAGCGACCACGATTTTTCATGCCGCCAAAAAAGTGGGCATTGATATTCCGATTATGTGTTATCGGGAGGGTTACGACTATTTCACCTCCTGCATGATGTGTACGGTGAAGGATCAGGCGACGGGGCGCACCCATCCGGCTTGTTCTGCGCTGTGTGCCGAGGGTATGGAGATTGATACCCAGTGTGATGAGATCATGGCGCATCACAAATCGACGCTTGAGCTGTTGCTCAGTGAACATGTCGGTGACTGTGAAGCTCCTTGCCAGCGCTTGTGTTCGATTCACTCCGAGATCCCCAAGATGATCCGCGAGATCAAGGATGATCAATTTGAGGATGCGATTGCCACGGTGCGCGAGGACATGGCGATTCCGTCGATTCTGGAACGATTTTGCACCGCTCCTTGTGAAAAAGGCTGCCGTCGGGCGCAGTATGATGACGGGGTTTCGATCCGTCACATGACGCGTTTTATTTCCGACTGGGATCTAAAACGCGAGACGCCTTATGTGCCGCCGATGCGGGAGAGCTCGGGCAAGAAGATTGCCATCATTGGCTCTGGGGCTACGGGCCTAGCGAGTTCGTATTACATGGCTCGTGAAGGTCACGCTTGTGTGATTTTTGAAAAAGAAGAGCAAATCGGAGGACGCCTGCGTTCGGAGGAGGATTATGATCAAAGCCTGATGCAGGATTGGATCATCGAGGGCGAAGTGAAAGTGCTCAAGATGATGGGAATTGAGTTCAAAACGGCGACTTTAGGTGATGGGCTTTCTTTGCAAAGTTTACAGCAGGATTACGATGCGGTGGTATTGACTTGTGGACAAATCGGCAATGAAGCGCTCGAAGCCTTGGGGATTCCATTTGATGAGAAAAAAGGGATTAAGGTCAATCGCAAAACGGCGATGACTGAGATTGATGGGGTGTTTGCCGCTGGGAGTATCACCAAAGCTAAGATGCCGATTTTGAAAGCGGTGCAGTCGGCGAAGGATGTGGCGGCCTGTGCAAGTCAGCACGCCAATGGTGATCAGATTGACGGCATTGTCGAGATGTATAATCACATGATGGGCCGTTTGCAGGAAGGGGAGATTGATATTTTTGTTACCGGAGCCAATCCGATTCCACGGGTCACTCCGGATAATATTGAAGTGGATGGTTATAATAAAGCGGATGTGCAACTGGAAGGAGAGCGCTGCATGCATTGTGACTGCCGTGCTTCGCATGATTGTTCGCTGAGAATTTACAGTGACAAATACGGTGCCAAACAATCGATGTTCAAAGGGGAGCAGCGGGCGAAATACGAACATGTTAACCAAGATGCCGGGGCGGTCTATGAGTCAGGCAAGTGCATCAAGTGCAGCCTTTGTGTGCAGATCACCAAAGAGGAGGACGAGACTTATGGATTCACTTTTGTCGGACGTGGTTTTGATGTGAAAGCCGGGGTGTCGTTGGATAAAACTTTATGGGAAGGCCTGGAGCACGTGGCGGACAAAGTGGTTGAAGCCTGCCCGACGGGTGCGTTGTCTACTAACGAGAAATATCAACCCGAACAGGGGAAGATTGTTGGGGCGGATCAAGCTGTGACTGAAAACGGCTAGGGGGGGATTGTAGTGAGATCGCTTTTGCCAGAGGGCTATTCGTCCGCTGACTAGACGGCAGAGAGAAGGAGGCAACACGCCACACCCGTAATTAGGATGATGCATAAAAAGTGATTGAAAGAATCAAAAAGAGGCATATATTTTAAATATGAGAATCAGTGTGGAGATTGATGAAGCGGTGCTCAATGACTTGATGGAGATCACAGGGGAGAAAAACCGCAGTCCAGCAATGGCGAAGGCGATTGTAGAATTTGTGCGGCGGAAAAGGGCG
>JAJRVS010000394.1 GCA_024277195.1 Verrucomicrobiota bacterium
CGGGTAGAATCTAGCCAATTGAGCGGCCCAGCTGAGGTAACATTCCTGACTGCGAGGGCGCAGACCTTTTAGCTGGACAAAGCGGAGGTAGTCCGCGTACCATTCCTGAGAGATGAGCGCGTTATTCGGGTTTTGTTTTTTCTGTTTTTTTTTCATAGCACCAGAAAGTAGCACGACAAGGACAATGCATCTCATCTCGCCGCGCAGCGGCTCTGTCCAACAAAACGCAGCAGAGCAACCCGCTAGCCGCTCCGCAGTTAAGAATAAATGACAACTTTAACCATTAACCTCTTCGTCAACACTCGCTCCCGCTAGCGGGTTGCCTGTGCTCCACGTTCTCCTGAAATAATTCTTGCTCCATCAGTGGTATCGCCTATAATACCTTAGTGTATGCAATTATTGACACATGCGTTTTGGTTTCCGCTATGCGTTCCAACACTGGAGCGAGTCACGAGATTTTACGGTTGGTGCGGCTTGGAGAGATTGAGATTGCTCTCTCTGTGGCACTCGCGATTGAATACGAAGCGGTCACAGTCCGTCCTGGGCTTGTTCCTCACCTTAGCTCAAAGGATATTAGAGATATTATCGATGGCCTTTGCGACATGGCACATAAGCAAAAGATTTTTTTCGCATGGCGACCATTCCTACGAGACCCCAACGATGACCTCGTTTTAGAACTGGCTGTAGCAGCAGGATGTCAGCACATCATCACTCACAACATCAAGGATTTCAATAAATCAGAGACTTTAGACATAAAAGCAATCACTCCAGCTCAAGCACTTAACCTTATTTAATACCATGACGACGATGTCGATACGAGTTCCTGACTCCCTACATAGCGCGATCAAAGAATTAGCGAACAAAGATGGGTATTCCATTAACCAGTTCTTAATCACAGCCGCGGCCGAAAAATTATCCTCTTTAAACACGATTGATTATTTGCGTGATAGGGCAGATCGAGCAGACTTAGAAGCCTTTGACCGCATTATGGACAAGATTCCCAGCGTAATCCCTGATTCTGGTGACGAACTTCCTCGTGGCTACAAAAGGAGAACAAGACGTCGATCCTAACCCCTGACTCGCTGCGAGTTAAAATTTCATGGCCATTCAACAATCAACCCAGCAGTCGGAGTGCTCACTCGGTCAGGGATGCGGTGTGACTCAAACGTTAGGTCGTATTTTTAAATTATAAGTCGAGATAAAGGAAAACACATTATGAAAGATATTAAAATAAAAGTCGGATCTGATGACGATAATCCCCAGCCGTTATGTTGTCACTGCGGTGAAGAATTAGAGCTTCTTAACGACCATAGGAGTCATTTGAAATCACTATATAATCTGCATGTTTTTTCCTGCCCACATTGCAGAAAAGTAATCGGTATTAGCACAGTAATAAAATAAATAGCTTAACAAGCAATTGGAGGCAGCTGTAATAATCGCCAAGATTGACTCTGCGAAGCCGTTAGGTATATGATCGCTGAGAGGCACGTCGCCTCACTATTGAACGTTATCCTCAAAACTTGAAAACCCCTGTGAATCTGCTAGGATATTTGTAATGATAGCGGAAGAATTAAAGGCTAAAGTAAATACACTCTCTGCTGATGAGCGACATGAACTCGCATCATATCTCACAAAGCTTGAATTGGAGAGTGATCCCGACTACTGGAAGACTATTCGTCGAAGGGACAGTGACGATAATCCCAATCGTTGGATTAGTGTGGATGACATTTAATAGGTTATGGGACTGGATTACCGAGTTCTCCTCGATATTGAAGCATTAGAGTGTCTTCCGAAATCTGGAATTCGCCGCCAATCGGTATTGTCTTTCGTTAAAGGGCTGAGTCAATTTGCTCACCTTGGCGGAGATTTTGAAGTATCGGATCCTGAGACTCGACGTAATTTTCAAGTTACGACCATAGCAGGTTTTGCTCTTACTTGGTGGATAGATACTCCTGTGAGTGAAGTGAAGGTTGTGGATATTCGACCAACCAACTGACTAAAAGGAGAACAAATCGTGGCTGCGAACAGGCTACCCGCCGCGAGTTAAAAATCACATGGAAATTCAAGCATTAATCTTGAACATAAAGCGCGAGCTCAGGTAGCCTGTCGTAGCACTCGAAACGTTGCACCAAATACCGAGATCTGGTCATACATTGACAGGACGAGATTGATCGATTACTTCTAACTATGCCGTTGACGTCCATAGCTGCCCATTTTGATGGCGAGCAAGTTCGCCTAGATGAATCTGTTAACATTCGTCCGAACACTCGACTCCTTGTTACTATTTTAGAAGATGGTGATTCTGACCGTGAAGATTTTCTTGCTCTCGCTGCTGCGGCGTTTGCAGATTCATATGGCGACGGAGAAGTGGAGTATACAGAAGCCGACCTGAAGTGATGAAGCCCGGCAGCCTCATCCTTGCACGACTACAGCAATCGGACGGGCGGATTAAAAGTCGGCCAGCACTTATTGTGTCAGTGATGCCGCCGTTTGACGATTTGTTGATTGTCGGCATTAGCTCACAACTTAGGCATGAAGTAGAGGGGTTCGACGAGCTTATTTCCGAGTCTGAGACTGATTTCGCCGATAGTGGCCTCAAGACTGCATCATTAATTCGTGTTGGTATGGTGACGACGATACCGGTGAAGGCGGTGATGGGAGAGCTAGGGTCGATTTCCATGGATCGTCTCGTTCGTATACGGAATAATCTTGCAGACCATATCAATGCAGAACAAGCCTATGATGGTAGGCGCGAATAAAGCTACTTGTTCGCTTCGCTCTATGACATTAACGTAAGCGTCACGTATAGCGCCCGTTGAGTCGTAGTCACTATCGGTCATAGTTGGCAAGCTATGACTGATAGTGACTCAAAAGAAAAAGCTCAGCTTCTTAAAACCGATGGACTGGGGAGGGTTCGTACACCGCATGATCAGCGGGAGGCGATTTTAGACGCATTTGAAGCCAGTGCTCTGAGTGGCGCGAAATTCGCTCAAATTCACGGCATCAAATACCAAACCTTTGCCACCTGGCGACAGAAGCGGCGACGAGAAGCCCCTCCCATTGTTGCCGCTTTGCCTCCGAAGTTAGTTGATGGCGGCATTGCCTCACCTGGCCTACTGAGCCAGATCGTCATTGCCAAGTATTGCGATCATTTACCTCTTTATCGTCAGGAGCAGATTTTTTCTCAACGGCATGGGGTTGAAATCCCCCGCCAGACCATGGCACGCTGGGTAGAGGTAGTCGCTGATTGGCTACGCCCGATTCATAATGAGATGGCGCGAAAAATGTTTACTGGATCCTACGTTGGAGCGGATGAAACACCGATCAAATATTTAGAGCCCGGCTCAGGAAAAGCTGAGCAAGGCTACTTATGGGCTTATCGTGTTCCTGGCGGCGATACACTCTTTGATTGGCACCTTGGTCGTGGTCACGAATGCTTGGAATCCTTCAGTCCTGAGAGCTATAAGGGGATCATTCAATGTGATGGTTACGGAGCATATAAAACCTATGTGAGTGATCGCGAAGGTATCGATCTGGCAGGTTGTTGGGCTCATGCGAGACGAAAGTTCCATGATGCTTTTAAGGTGGGGGAACATCGTGAGATATCAGGTTGGATTATACGCCAAATTCAACATTTTTATAGAATTGAGAAAAAACTTCGAGATTGCCGAGCGGGGACAAGTCTTCGTAAAGTAGTTAGGTCGCATGAAAGCAAGCCAATCCTCAAACGCATCAAAAAAGCGTTATTGATATTTAAAAACCGTAGCAGCATACTTCCTAAAAGTCTTTTTGGGAAAGCGATCAGCTACACCCTCAACCAATGGGAGCTGCTTGAAGTGTATGTTAATAACGGCTTAGTTGAAATAGATAACAATCTTACGGAAAACGCCATTCGCCCTACAGCTATAGGCAAGAAGAACTGGTTGTTTATAGGCTCAAAAGAATCTGGGTGGAGGAGTGCAATTATATACTCAATTATTGAGAGTTGCCGTAATCGAGGGATCGATCCAGCCGAGTATATGCGAGACGTGCTCACCCGGCTACCGTCAATGACGAATTGGCAGATCAGCGAGATCACGCCGAAGGCGTGGGCAGAGGCAAAAGCAGATGCGGAAAAACTCGACGCCGTATCGAAATCAGCACACCTTTTTGCCTACAACATCTGCAACCTGACCTCAAGTGGTGCTAGATGTGAGGCTTACACATTAACTCCACGCCACCATATCAGTTAACGTTGAAAAAAAATGGCCAAGCGTCCACGATCAATAACAGTAACGCGAGCTATTCTCTGGATCTATGGGATCGGAACACTTCTATTCCAAGTCGCATTCACGCTGCCGCGAGTAGGGGTCATAGATGAGTTTCCAATTGGGACTGGAGTGCTTGCTCTATTTGCTGCGATTCGCCTGACAAAGCCAGTTCGTGATCGGAATACTTTTGTGATCGTGCTCGTTGCATTAGTGTTGATCGCAATGCGAGGTTTTCTCACGGTTCGCACGCAATTTCTACTTAGAGCCGAGTTTCCTGGCATCAATGTTGAAATTATCGTAACATTGATTGTCAGCCTTGCATTTATCGCACTGGCTTTATTGTTCTTTAGGGCATCCCGTTGGTTCGGGGTCAAGCCTCCGATTGAGGGTGAACAATAAAGCCGGTTACTCCGCTCCACCTTCCCCTAGTGCGATCAGTTGAGTGACCGTCACGAATTTGTAGCCTTTGGCCAAAAGCCGGTCGAGGGCGTTGGGCATGGCGGTGATGGTGGGGGCATGAATGTCATGAGCGAGGATGATCGAGCCTTTGTTGGTCGCCGAGACGATGCGGTTGGCCACCACTTGCGATCCAGGGCGTTTCCAATCCTGAGGATCCACCGCCCACATGATGGATGGGTAGCCAAACTCCTGTTTGATTCGTATGCGTAAGCCGCTGTTGGTGGCTCCGTATGGAGGGCGCATGGTTTTGGGAGCCACTCCGGTGGCCTGGACAATCGCCCGGTGGGTGAAGCCCATTTCATTACGCACGCCTTCGGCTGAAAGTTTGGTGAGGTAGGCGTGGGTCTTGGTGTGATTGCCGATCTCATGCCCTTCGGCGATCATGCGGCGAAGAATATGTGGGTAGGAGGTGGCGTTGGTGCCGACTACATAAAAAGTGGCTTTGATGTTACGCGCTTTGAGGATGTCCAACAATCGCGGGGTATTGACCGGGTGGGGGCCGTCATCAAAAGTCATCGCGACATAAGGCTCGCTGACACTGACGCGTGAATAGGAGAGGCTGTTGCCGGTGCCGCCGCGCGGGGCATTGACGGAAGGATTCCAGCCACGATCAACGGACTGGTAGGCGGCGCTGCTAGAGGATCCTTTTTTGCTGCTCTTTTTACTTCCTTGGCCAGCGACGTAGACTTCATCGCGTTTATCAATTGCTAATTCCTCCGGTGTTTTGCAGGAAGGCAATAATAAGGCAGCTGCTAACAGGACTGAACCGCTCAGAAACAGGCGGCTGCGATGGCTGGAATGGGAAGTATTCACAAATATAAGGGTGAAAGGTCTGGAGTAGGGGGAGTCAATAAAGGCAATGCTGCGCAATATTGCGAGTAATATAGATGATATTACTCGAACGGCAAGTGTCGCTTCAGTAGCAGTGCTGGATTTTAATCTGCGGGTGAAAAACGCTCGAGGATCGGTGCCAGTCGTTGATAGCTTTCTTCCGGCCAAAGTTCGCGGCCGGTGAACAGAGCAGTGTCCAAGGAGCGGTGTTCCGGCCAGTCGGGGGTTTCGGGAATCTGAGCAATAGCCGCTGCGATGATTTTTTTCGCACTGATGGCGTTGGCCTGCAGGTGTTCAACCACGGCATGGGCGTTGACGGCTTCTTCTTCGACTTTCCAGCAGTCGTAGTCGGTGATCATCGCCAAGGTGGCGAGTGCGATTTCTGCTTCCCGGGCGAGCTTGGCTTCGGCCAGGTTAGTCATGCCGATCACATCAAAGCCCAGCTTGCGGTTGGTTTCCGACTCCGCCCGGGTGGAAAAGGCGGGGCCGTCCATGTTGACGTAGGTGCCCCCATTGTGGATGGTCAGGCCTTGCTTTTTTCCACAGTCGGCGAGGATCTGACGCAAGCCGTCTGAGAGCGGGTCGCTGAAAGCAATATGGGCGACAATGCCCTTGCCAAAAAAAGTGTGATCCCGTCGTTGGCTGGTGCGGTCAAAAAACTGGTCGGGCAATACGATGTCGCGCGGGTGGTATTCTTCCTGCAAGCTGCCGACCGCAGTGACGCAAATGATCCACCGCACATTCAACGAACGCAGCGCCCAAATATTGGCCCGGTGATTCAATTCCGTCGGCAATAGTTTGTGCCCACGGGCATGGCGTGGCAGGAAATAGACGCGGCGGCCGGCGAAGTTGCCGCCAATCACTGCGTCAGAAGGCGGGCCAAAGGGGGTGTCGATGGTGATTTCTTCGGTGTTTTCAAAACCGTCAATTTCGTAAAGACCGGAACCTCCTATGATGCCGATGGCGGGAGCCGCAGAGTTGGTGTGATTTGAAACTGACATGGGACGGTCAGTTTAACCAATAATTGGAGAATTAAAACCGTAGAGGCTAAAGTTCGCGGAGAATAGAGCAGGAAATGGGGGATAGGGAGTTGAAAATCAGTCGTGATGAATTTTCACCACTTTGTGAATTTTGGCTGAATGCCCGTCAATGGAGATGGTCATCCATCGATCTGTACTGTTGGCTATGCTGACGTGGGCTTTGGCGTGGATATGGCTGGCCAGCTGAGGCAGGGGCTGATGCAGGTAAACAAAATAGTTGTGGTGGCCATGGGCGACTTTGGCTTTGTAAACATGGCCACCGTGGCCGTCTTCGCCCGCTTCGCCGTAGTATGCGTGGATCGTCACTTCGGTGGTGTGGGTATGGGTGTCATTGGCGCGGGAAATTCCGGGGAACAATAACAAGCTGGCCACAAGAGCCGTGTAAAAGCTCATCAGGGTCAAGTTTGCTGCGTATTTTTTAGTTTGGGGAGATGTCATGGTTTTCATTAAAGCTTATTTTGTTTTTATTAACGGGTCTGTCAAGAGTTTGTGGTCAAAAAATAAAATTATTGGGGTGCAACTATTGGCTGCAATATTCAAGCGAGTAGATCTCCCCAATATTGCAGCCAGTGAAGTTTGGTTGTTGAAATCAGTGGCTTCTGTTGGAGCCGTGTCTGTTGGAGTTATGGCCGTTGTAGCTGCGACCGCTATTGTATCCGTGTCTATTATAGCCATGTCCTCGGTTATAGCCATTATAGCTGTGCCCGTTGTTGCCATGACTATAAGACCCATGACCACCGCTGCTGTACCTATAGCCATGGCTATAACCGTAACTGGAGCCATGCCCATAAGATCTGTAGCGGGACAAACCGTGGCCAGCACTGATACTGACTTGGATTCCATGGCGTGAGCCGTGGCCACTGTTGTGGGGAGTTCCTGCCTGGACTTTCGGACTGAAACTCAATCCAAGTGCTGCGAACAGAGCAACGATGGCGATAGTGATTTTTGAGGTTTTTATTTTTTTGTTCATAATAGTGATATTTTGTAGTCGTTAGGTTCGACGGGGAGCGTTGGAATTTATTCAATGGAGGTGCGATTTTTTTCAGAAAGCGTTTTGAGCAAGGGCGGCGCCTATGGCTCATCCGGGATAACTATCAAGCTAAACGCATAAGATGCGTGGTTAAGCTTGTTTAGCCGGGTGGCAGACCTGATTAATCACTTGGCAGCAAACCAAGGCCACGAGCTTTGGCGACAGCATCGCGGCGACCATGCACGTTAAGCTTGCGATAGATAGTATTGGTGTGCCTCTTTACCGTGCCAGGAGCGATGAACAGGCTCTCTCCGATTTCACGATTGCTTAGGCGGCTGGCGAGCAAATGAAGGACTTCCTGTTCCCGTTCAGTAAGCGTATCAATTAAAGGGTCGTCAACAGCGGCAAGGGCATTGGGCTTATTGGGAACATTGGGCATGCCTGATTGGGCGCTCTCTGCGGCAAAACCGGAAAGGATACGTCCTACGTATTCTACTCCTTGGACGTCTAACTTGAGGCGATTGAACAAGGGGATTAATTCAGTGCCTGCATCGATGAAGAGTTTGATGAACCCTCCTGGTTGCGCCAATAAAACAGCTTGTTTTAAGCAGTCGAAGGCTTGTTCGCTGTGTTTGTCTTTTTGCAGGCACAAGACTTTTAAAACCAGTACATGGATCAAAAAACGTTTATTATTACATTTGGTATAAATGTCGATGAGCTGTTGCAAAAGCAGCAGGGCTTTTGTTCGTGACGATTTTTCATCTTCCGCAATGAGCACTCTGGCCAGGGTGATGTGGGGAACAAAAAAACGGTAGTTGGCGTGATGGGGATCATCGTCGAAAGTTTTTGCCCACAGTGAAGCCTCGGCCAATTTGCCGTGTCGCAAATTGATCTCGGCCTGTACGGCTTCGACGGTGCCGATCAAAGAAGTGTTGCGCAATTCAAGCGCGCGTTGTTTGATCTTGCGGATCAATTCGGCGGATTCGTCGAACCTGTGCTGGGAATCATATACCATCGCCAGGGCAAAGGTGGAGTGCAGCGTATTTTTATAGTTGGCTTCTGGATACTCTTCGACGATTTCAGTCAAAGGGGCTTCGGCTTCATCGACTTCATTTTTTTCATAATGAATGATCGCCCTGAAGTATAAGGCGTGAGCAAGCGTTTCCGGGAAATCCAGTTTTTTGCCGAGTTGTTCAAGTTCCTCTGCCCCAGGCCGCATGCTTTCCAAGTCGGCCTCCAGCCAGTGCATAAAACACAATGCGGCGAGTAGTCGAGTGTGAAAGGGGGTGTCCAACAAGATTTTGTCCTCGAAGGCAGTATAAATCAAAGCTTTGGCTTCGGTCATCAGGCCTTCCATTTGCAGTAGCAGGGCTTGCAGGATCATCAGCGTGCCTCGTTCGACCCACTGGTCCTCTGCTAACAAAGCCAGAGCTTCTTGCGCGTGGAACTTGGCTTTGGTGGTGTTGGTGATTTCATAATACTGCACACAGCGCATCACATGGGTGGTGCCTTTCATTCGTTTGACCCCATCTTCGTCGCCGGGCATGGTTGCGAGCAGTTCTTCCACTCGATCTAGAATGGTGTTACCGCCTAGCTCAATAAGTTCAAGCATGGTCCAAGCTTGCAACAATAGTATAGCGGGCTCTTTAGCGGCTTGCTCAACGGGCAAGTGTCTGATCAAATGGGTCAGGCGCACTTCCTGTTCATTTTGGAATAGTGAATGCAACTTGGAGATGACAATTTGCGTGGCCTGCTCGGGATCATCGCCTTTGAGGGCATGGCTTACGGCTTCTTCCAGTAGGTTTTCACTTGCATACCATCTGGCGGCTTGGCTATGCAGGGTGGCGATGAAGGTTTCTCCGGACTCTGCTTTAAGCCGGTCCAACAAAAAATCCTGGAATAAATGATGGAATCGATACCAGGTGCCTTCGTCGTCCAAAGCTATCATGAAGAGGTTGCTCTCCAGCAGTTTTGGCATCAGGGGGAATTCTCCAGAGTCTTGATCTTCTTCGCAATAGGATTCTAAATCTGGGTTTACCGACAGGCAGAGGTCTTTGCACAGGCGCGCGCAAAAACGATCCAGTAAGGCTACTTTTAATAAACACTCCCGGAATGGCGAAGGCTGCTGCGCGAGCACTTCGTTCATCAAATATTCGCGTACCACCTGCGGGCTGCCTTCGAGCTGGCCGAGAAATTGATTCACATTTTTGCAATAACGTAGATTCAAGCTGACCAATCGTAGGCCCGCGGCCCAACCTTCAATGCGTCGGTCTAAGTTCTGCAGGGTTTCTTCAGAAAGGGCATCTCCGGCAACGGGTTTTAGAAAGTTGGCGACTTCTTCGGTTAGAAAGCGTAGGTCCTGCATCCGGATTTCACTGAGGGCCCCTTGTGAGCGCAAGGTGTTCAATTGCAGGGGGGGGTCACGCCGGGTGAGGATGATCAGGCGTAAGAGGGGCGGGGGATTTTGAATCAATACAGATAAAAAGTCATAGATTTCCGTGTTGCGAATACGGTGAAGGTCATCCAAAACCAATAATACTCTTTCATCGCAAGAGATCATTCCTTCGCTGAGCATCCGAGCGAGATGAGCGGAGTCTGTCAAGTGGGCATTGCTGAGCAAGCTGGCAAGTTTGTGGCAGGCCTTGGGGTGTTGTTTTTGAATGGCAGCGATCAGGTATTGTAGAAATACTCTAAACTCATTGTCATTTTCATCGAGAGAGAGCCAGCCGAAAGTGGCATCGGTCTCAGCCAGCCAGGTTGTCAATAGCACACTTTTCCCATATCCGGGAGGGGCGGAGATCAGGGTGACGGTATCGTTTTCTCCTTGATCCAGTAGTGCAAAAAGATGCCTGCGTAGCAAGGGGCCATGCGCCACCCGTGGGGGGTGGAGTTTGGTTTGCAATAGAGGCATGGGTTCTGTCAATAACATAGGGAGAACGCCTGATTCTGGATGGTTAAGCAGTTGCTGACAATCTTAAAGAGTAAAATTATATACTCCAACATATTATTGTTCGCTGGTCTCGAAGTTGGAGGTTTGTTGCTCGCAGTGGGATAAAGCCTCTCCGGCAAGGAATAGGGAGCCGGTTATCAAGATGAGGTCGTCTGAGCATTGGGACGGTTTCAAAGCGTCCGGCACATCAATGGCGGTGAGGTGTGGGATGCGCGATGCCGCGGATTGTTGTAAAGCTGCTGTTAAAGCATCCGTCTCCAACCCTCTTTTTGCGCTGAGTTTAACAAAGATGAAATTTGCGGCGATCATTGCAAGAATGCTTAACATGGAGGAAACTTCTTTAGAGTCGGCAGCAGCAAATACGATGGTGGCCTTTTGATCCTGACCATATTCTTCTTGCCAGGTGGTCACTAGAGCGGTCATCGCCGCAGGATTGTGAGCTCCGTCGATGATCAGGTTCCCTTCTCTGAGATCAAAACGTCCGGGCCAGTTCACTTCGCTCAAACCTTTTCCGATGTTTTTTTCTGTCAGCTTGGGTAGGATGATTTTTGTCGCGGCAACAGCTAAAGCGGCATTGAGGCGTTGATGTGGGCCTTTTAAGGCGAAGCCATTGATCTTAGCGGCAGCTTGAACCGAATGCAGTTGGGTATGGTGCTTGTTTGCGTATTGTTGTAATACGTCCAAGACCTCTTCGTCCTGACAAGCGCTGGTGATCACCGGAATTCCGCTTTTGATGATGCCTGATTTTTCCCGGGCTACGGAGCGTAGATCTTCACCGAGCCACTGTTGGTGGTCGAGTCCGATGGAGGTGATCACGCTAACCGATGAGGGCAGCACATTGGTCGCATCCAGTCGCCCTCCCATGCCGGTTTCCATCACCAGCACTTCGACGTTTTGTTGACAGAAATATTTAACCGCTAAAGCAAGCGTAAGTTCGAAGAAAGTCGGGTGGCTTTCCCAGCTGCTTACTTGGTCGCGCAGTTCGGTGAGAATAGCAGCCACTTCTGTTTCACTGATCATGCAGCCGTCTATGCGGATACGCTCGCGGAAGCAGATCAGGTGGGGAGAGGTGAAGAGCCCACTGCGTTTGCCGGTGGCACGGGTTATCGAATCAATCATGGCGCAGACCGAGCCTTTGCCATTGGTTCCGGCAACGTGAACAACTACGCGGTTTTCCAGTTGGGGGAATAAATCCAACGCGTCGAACAAACGCCGGGTTCCTTCCAAACCAAGTTTGATGCCGAACAACTGCGTGCCGTAGAGCCAGTCGATGGCTTCATCATAATCCATCCGCCAAGTAGTCGAGGTAAGTGGTGTTAACGCCTGTTTTTTCAGGCTGTCGCCGGTTCCATGTATTTGATCAAACTGCCGAGGCGGTCACGCAGGTCTCCCCGGGTGACGATCATGTCAACCAGGCCATGTTTTTTCATGAACTCTGCGGTTTGGAACCCGGGAGGGAGGTTCTGGTGGGTGGTTTCCTTGACCACCCGAGGTCCGGCAAAACCGATCATGCACTTGGGCTCGGCGATGATCACATCTCCCAAAGCGGCAAAGCTAGCGGTCACACCGCCAGTGGTGGGATGAGTCAGAACGCCAATGTAAGCGAGGCCCTGGTCGTGATGACGTGCCAGCGCGGCGCTGGTTTTGGCCATTTGCATCAGGCTGAGGATACCTTCATGCATGCGCGCTCCTCCGGAGGCGCAGACTAAGATCACTGCACAGCGGTCTGCGGTGGCAGCTTCGATCGCGCGGGTTACTTTTTCCCCTACCACCGAGCACATACTGGCACCGAGGAAGCGGAAATCCATGACTCCCAGTAATACAGGAGATTCGAGGATTTTTGCCCGGCCTGTTACTATGGCATCCTTGAGGCCGGTTTTTTTCTGGTAAGCTTTGATCTTTTCGGAGTAGGCATTGAAGTCGAGCGGATTTTTTGATTCCAGTTTTTTGTCCATTTCGACAAAAGAACCGGGATCGACCAACATCTCGATCCGCCCTGGCG
The DNA here is from genome assembly GCA_024277195.1 of Verrucomicrobiota bacterium. Lineage (GTDB taxonomy): Bacteria > Verrucomicrobiota > Verrucomicrobiia > Verrucomicrobiales > DEV007 > JAADHD01. The sequence continues at coordinate 12,503 of JAJRVS010000394.1, forward strand.
CGGTCATCGGGAAGTGGTAATCACACTTCGGGCAAACATGGTAATGTTGCTGTAAATCGGCCTCGTGAATGATCGCTCCGCAATCGGGGCACTTGTGCCACAAGCCTTCCGGCATGTCGCGTTTCTTTTTACCTAAGGACTTGATGGATCGTCTTTTAAAAATACCCATGACTAAAATGATTGATTTTTGACCGCTCTATAACGTCGCATGCGGTCAGCGTCTCTATTTTACCCTCGAACGGCGGTAATCACAACCACCTTTAGCGCTCCGGCTTCAGATAGGACCTGTGCGCATTCAGAAGCGGTGGCGCCAGTGGTCAAAACATCATCCACTAACAGAACGCGGCGACCGTGAATCTCCTTTCTCTGTCGTATTCTGGGAGAAATGACAAAGGCTCCACGCAGATTTTTCAGTCTCTCACTGCGATCGAGCATCGCCTGGCGGCGGGTGTAACGTGTTCGGCGCAGGGCATTCACCGTTTTCAGACCGTGACTGCGAGTTAATTGGCGGCACAATTCATCAGCTTGGTTGAATTCCCGCTCCCGCAGTCGTTTGGGATGCAGCGGCACTGGCACCAGAACCCATTCGTCATCCTCGTCCTCCCCTGAGCCGACATCCGCCAGACGAGGGTCCTGCAAGGTTGCGGCGAGCATTTCACCGAGCAAGCCGGAGAGGAAAAAATGACCGTTGTATTTGAACCGGTGAACCAAAACCCGTGCAAGTCCCTTGCTTTGGTAGCCGGCCCGGGCAAAATCGAACTGCAAAATGCGATCACTGCAATTGGAACATTGAAAGGGGGGCGTCAGTTCGCCGCTGTAGGCTTGTCCGCAAACTTCGCAAAGCGGTCTGCGGATGGGGTGCAACTGTTTGCGACAATCTGAGCACAAATAATTGTCATCTTCCTCCAGATTGCTCTCGCAGCCGTAACAGGCTCGCGGGTAAACCAGACCCAGGAGGGCGTTTTTGGCACTTTGGACAGCAGGAATTAGGAACTTTGCCGCCGTTTTTATCATGTGGATTCCAGATCAATCGTGTGACTCGCTCGCAAAAGCGCTGCGGGTATAATATCTCCGCAAAATCAGCCATACCACAATTCCCGTTAGCAAAACAACTGTCATTGGAATAATTCCGGTTTTTAAGTCCTGACCCGCCCAGGGAAGCATGTCCGCCAGCGCCATTTTTTTGCGGGTGATAGGACTGAAGATCTTGATGCCAAAAATCCATCCGGCGTGCAGCCCTATGCCCATCCACAGAGAGCGGGTTTTGAGCCGCACATAACCCAGTATCCAACCGACTGTGAATAAAGTGGCAAACTCGGCCATAACAAAAATGGGATTGCCGAACTGGGAAAAAATCTGCCCAATCATCCAGAAGCCACTGCTCCAGATCACTGGCGGCAGTTGCAGTTCGGGTGGGGGTTTCATGAAATGAACCAAGGTGTAAACAAAAGTCACAAATAACAAAGCGCGAAGGGGGCGCGCGGCGCGTAAAATCAAGTTCATCAGCCCCCAACGGAAAAAAAGCTCTTCGACGATGGCTGCCCCGGCTGCGGCGCTCATCGCTTTGATCAAAACACGGGACCATTCCCAGTCATCAGCCGAACGGGGTTTGTAATAACCGACTTTGACATAAACCCAGCCCATCAGTAATAAGGGAACCAGCGCAAGAACGAAACCGAGGGCGATGTGTTTCCAGCGGTAGGAATTTTTTACTAAAGAGATGTCACTGCGGAACCGTTGTGAGTCATTCAGTCCAGCCCGCACCCAGCGCACGGTCGGGTAAATCATTAGAATCGCTGCGATCAGCATGGCGCGGTTGAAAAAACGCGAAAATTTTGATCTTTCTAGTGCCGCGTTCAATACGTCAAAGGGGCCGCCTTCCAGGGTTCCTTGCGCCACCAGCCATTTGCAAGATAGGAATAGCGGGGGGGCCAGCAAAGCGCCTAAGATCATCGTCGTTACCAGATATACAGTGACTTTGAAAACTTCGCTGCGAAAGATGGATGTTTGCATGGGATGCGGGGGACGGAAGTCAGGATTAAGGAGGCAGAAGACAGAATTTAGTATTCAGGAGCTAGGATTCAGAAGTTGAGAATTTTGAGGAATGTGCTTGTTAAGCATTTGTAATCAGTGTTTCCAAAGCAACAGAGTTTTTTATATTTGCACCGATTTATCCATTCTGTCTCCCGAATTCTGAATTCTTACTTCTAAAAAACAATGATCAAACACGAATGGCGCGAGACTTTACCCGATGGCGATGTGCGTTACATCACCGCAAAACGTCATGGAGCAAGATGGCAATTTCAAACTTGTCTCAAATCGGATGATGAGTGGACCCCCTTGGATGACTTGCCGCTGGAGGATCTGCAGCAGTTGCGCATCGTGATGTGGAACAAATACCAGCGCAAACGCATCCCTTACGAACACGTATTGGAAGTGGATGCGATGATCGAAGAATGTGAGGCGGCAACGCAGGAAGCGGACGCTGATGGTGGCAGCGATGATTGATCATGCGGGCGCTGTCTCATTCGAGTGAAAAGTTGCGCGAGCTGGATAAAGCGCACCTTTGGCATCCTTTCACCCAGATGCAGGATTGGTGTGCAACGCAGCACGATCCGCTGATCATCGCCTCGGGGGAGGGGGCATGGCTCTATGATTCGGAGGGTAATAAATACATCGACGGCAACAGCTCGATCTGGACCAATATCCATGGCCACGCTCATCCTGCGATCGATGCCGCTATTCGGCAACAGCTTGAGAAAATAGCCCACTGCTCGGGTCTTGGTTTAACCAATGAAGCGGCGATTTTGCTGGCGGAAAAGTTGGTTGGACTTTTCCCCGTTGGTACCCTGACGCGGGTTTTTTACAGCGACGACGGTTCTACTGCGATCGAGTGTGCTTGCAAAATGGCGATTCAATACCGTCAGCTGGATGAACAGAACGAGCGATGTGTTTTTGTCGCTTTTGATCAAGCCTATCACGGTGACACTGCTGGTGCAGCTTCCCTCGGGGGTATCAATACTCTGCATCAGCGTTTCAGTTCGTTTGGTTTTGATACTTGCCATGTGTCAAATCTCGCAGGCTTGCAAAACCTGTCGCCAGACATTCTTTCCAAGCTCACCGCCGTCATTATCGAACCGCTGATCCAAGGCGCTGCCGGGATGAAGCTCTGGCCGCAAGGCATGTTGGCAGAGTTGCGTCAGTGGTGCGATGCGCACGATGTTTTTCTCATTCTCGACGAAGTGATGACCGGTTTCGGGCGCACCGGCACTCTGTTTGCCTGTGAGCAGGAACAAGTAGTGCCCGACTTCATCGCGCTGGCCAAAGGCCTGACTGGTGGTTATTTGCCTTTGGCGGCCACCCTCACCACAGAAAAAGTTTTTGAGAAATTTCTCGGCAGTCAAGAAGAACAGAAAACGTTCTACTACGGTCACAGTTATAATGCCAATCCGCTCGGCTGTGCCGCGGCTCTGGCTAACCTGGAGATTTTCGAAAGCGAAAATACTCTTGAAAAACTAGAAAAAAAGATAGCGCTGCTTGAGGCATTGCTGGAGGAACAATTGGCTCCTTTAGCTACTGTAACAGAAATTCGCCAATGTGGATTTATCGCCGCCATCGACACCGAACACCCGCAACAAAACGGGGTACAACTCTGCCTGACCGCCCGCCAACACGGCTTGCTCACTCGCCCCATCGGGGATACCATCGTGCTCATGCCTCCTCTGTGCATCAGCAACTCCGATCTGGAATCAGCCGTGCAAGCACTGAATAAAATTCTAACTCCTGAATCCTGAATTCCTACTCCTGACTTCTTCCTCTCCCCATGGATCTCTATTCCATCATTCTAAGCGCCACCATCCCTATCTTCCTAGTGATGGCCGCCGGAGTTGTCACCCATCGTATTGGTTGGTTGGAAAATGATATCGAAACGGGGGTGATGCGTTTGGCGCTTAATTTACTCGTGCCCTGTCTGATCATCGATGTGGTGGTTGGCAACCCTGCATTGGAGAAGGTCTCGGTCGTCGTTTGGGGTATTGGACTGGGTTTCATGATCATTGTGCTGGGCTATCCAATCGCCTATTTGATTGGGCTTATTTTTGGCCTGCAAAAAGGCAACGGGCGCCGAACCTTTTCCATCGTTGCAGCGATTCAGAATTACGGCTACCTGCCGCTGCCGATCATAGCGACCTTGTTCCCCGACGAACCCGGCCCTATCGCCTTGGTATTCATTCATGGCCTGGGAGTGGAGATCGCCTTGTGGACCGTCGGCCTGTTGATTCTCAGTCGTCACCCGGGTGCCCCTTGGAAAAAACTTATCAACGGTCCCTTCATCGCTGTGGTCATTAGTTTGACCCTCAACTACAGCGGGGGGTACGTGTGGATCCCCGATGTCCTGCGCACGGCGATGCACATGTTGGGAGTTACTGCCATCCCGATTTCCATCTTCATGATTGGGGCGATTATCAGTCGACTGTATGATCGCAACATCTGGTCACACGCCGCCCGCACCGCCAGCGCCTCTATTCTCACCCGCTTGATCATTCTACCGATGATGATTCTGGCGATCATTCGCTTCCTGCCTGTCCCAGCGGATTTGGCAAAGGTGTTGGTCATCCAGGCCGGCATGCCCGCCGCCATCATGCCGATCGTGGTGGCCCGGCTATATGACGGTCATGTGCCCACCGCGATCAAGGTGGTATTGATCACCTCATTCGCCAGCATCCTGACCGCTCCGGCCGTGATCGCTTTTGGCATGCGCCTGTTGGACTTGGTGCCTTGATGCTGATTTCAGTTGAGGTGCGGGAAATTATTTTAAGTGGAGGATCCCCATATAATAAAATGCTTGTTTGGGGTGGGAGTTGCGGTATTGTGGGGAGGTGAGAATTGTTTTGATATGTGTAATATTTAAAGAGAGGGATCAAACATGAGGAAGATACGGGAATTTTTGCTGGGGCCGGAGGGGCAGACGAATTATTATCATGTGGTGAGCCGGACGACGGGGAGGGATATTTTGTTTGAGGATGATGAGAAGGAAACTTTTCGGATTTTGATGCTAAAGCAGTTGAAGTTTAGTGGGCTGCGGGCGCTGGCTTGGTGTTTTATGGGTAATCACTTTCATCTGTTGTTGGAGGTGGCGGATCGAGAGCTGGCGACAGAGGGGTGGTCGGATGAGGATTATATCAAGCGGCTGGAGGTGTTTAAAAGTGAGTGGACAAGTAAGTTGGTATTGGATGAGGTGGAAATGTTTCGGCAGAATGGGGCGACGGAAAAAGTGAGAGAGATTGCGGAATCGGTGAAGGCGCGATTGTTTGATCTTTCGATGTTTATGAAGGAGCTGAAGCTGAAAATGACGCTGGCTTATAATCGAAAACACGGACGGGTGGGGACTTTGTGGGAGGGGCCGTTCAAGAGCGTGCTTTTACAGGGGGCGGATTGTGAGAGTGGAGAAGGCAGCGATGCGCTGCGGATGGTGGCGGCTTATATAGACCTGAATCCGATTCGAGCGGGGTTGGCGCAGGCGCCGGAGGGTTACCGGTGGTGTTCGTATGCGGCAGCGGTGGCGGGGGTGCGTGGGGCGAGACAGGGTTTGTGTTATGCGGTGACGGGGCGCAGCCGAGTGGGGTGGAAGAAAGTGGCGCAGGAGTATAGATGTTTGTTGTATGCAAAAGGGGAAACGGTGAAAGCGGATCAAAACCTCCGTCGCCAAGGCTATGGCGGTCAAACGGTGGATGGCTATGAGAAAGGCAAGGGGGGATTCAGTCGGGCGGAGATCAAGGAGGTGTTGAAATCGGGCGGGCGCTTGCCGGTGGCGGAGGCTTTGCGCTGTCGGGTGAGGTATTTTACCGACGGGGCGGTGTTGGGGAGTCAGAGCTATGTGGATGATTTTTTTGAAAGCAAGAGGGATCACTTTGGGGCGCGGCGTCAGGATGGAGGCAGGAAGATGCGGGGGGCGCAGTGGGGAGAACTGCGGGTATTAAGGGATTTGAAAGTAGATGCGATGAGTGCAGGCGGTTGAGTGCTTGCGGCGAAGACATAACCGCTCTGGCATTGACGGCGGCGTCGCTTAGAGTATAAAACTGGCTGTGAACTGGGTGCTTAGACTATTGGATTTCTTGCTGGTATTAGCATTTGCACTGCTGGTATCTGCGGCTTTGCTTTGGTGGTCAATGATGCCCCAGGGTTTTCCGTTGGGGCACTCGCGGTTTTGGATCAATAGTCTGTTGCCCTTGTTGAGCGCCGCTGTTTGTGTGCTTGGTATTTACTGGGTGATCAAAAAACAGTATCGACGGTTGAAATGCCTGGGCTGGGTTTTTATTTCCGCCGTGATGGTTTCTTGGGTTACGGCTTTATGGGTTTTTCCACAAAGCGCACAAGGTAAATTTCTTCTGGCCATATCCTCTGTCGCTATTGTCGCCACGGTTTCGTTTGCCCTTATGTTGCTGCTGTTGAGGAAGGAGTCTTTGGGCAAGGCAAGTTTGTTGTTTAGTGTATTAGCAGGTGGATTGCTGGGTTTTTTCCTATCCGCTTCCCAGCGTGCAGCGGATTCTGCTACAAGGCCTTATCATCATGAGGCGATGAAAGTCGTGCCGGAAATTAATGTGAGTTCTGAGTTCTCAGTGGTATTATCGCAGCGAGTTGCGGTCTCGCCGGCGGAAGGGGAAGTGAGTTTGAATTTCGCCAATACACGTTTGAATGTTTTACCGCTGCTCACTTTTGACAGTCGCTCGCCGGATCGTTTCTGGACGATCTTTGCTCCTTATAAGGCGCGTTCGGGGCCAGACCGGATTTTAAAAGGCGTGCGCAAGGATGCGGGCAGTCTTGTGATGCTATATGAAGATGATGCGGTTTCCATTTTAAAGGTGGCACTGACGAATGATACTCAGGACGTGCAGATCGAGGCGCAAAGTTATTTGCCGCAGGATGTGTATTCGCATCTTAATACTTTTTGTGAAATACATATCAATACAGTCGGCGCTCTTTCGTTGTCCTTTTCCCCATGCCCTCAGGAGGTTGAAATGAAAGCCTTTGATTACCCGGCCGGCAGACCCGCCCGCTTGGCGTATTTGGATGCCGCTGACAAATTTCATGTGGTCGAGGCTAGCAGCGGCGAAAAAGGTCCGTTTAAAACGCTTCAACAAGGTTCGCTCAAAAGAGACCAGCCCTTGAAGATCACAATTTACAGTGACGGCGTGCCCCAGTGTCGTATCACGCTGAGGGATTGGGCGGCGCAAACAAGCACTCAACTGTCACCCACAGCGGGTTGGGGTTTGCCGGAGAACGCTATCGAGTTCTCGCTTTTTGACGGTGATAGGAAAAATTCAGGAGTGATTTCTTTAACTTTAGCAGCCACTTCCACCGGACGTGGTTGGGACAGCGTGGGCCACGGGGCGGGTAGTTATCGGAACAGGATGGAAATTGAGATGATCGATCGCTGAGGGAGTTGATGCCGCCATGGTTGTGTCTTCTATCTTGTTGGACTGCGCGGACAGATTTGGAAATCTATCCTACGAGGGGTCACTTGCTGAGCCATTTGATGGCGGCTTCGAGGTTGCCGTTGTTTTGCACGGTTAAGGATCCACCATTGTTTTTATACTCGGCCTGGGCGGCTTTGAAGAGCTTGGGGTTTTCTCCGCCGAGCCAGACTTGGAGGGAAGATGACAGATTTAATAAGCCAGGCAAATCACCGTATTTTACGGCTCCGGGGATGAAGTTGGGGTCGCGGTAGTTGGTGATGTTGGCGAAGCGGAATCCATCGCTGATAATGACCAGTTTGTCCACGGCGTCACCGGCAAGAGCGCTGGCCGCGGCAACGATGGCTGCCGCTCCGTGGCTGCCGATCAGGTAGATCTTGCCACCTTTGGAGGAGGTTTTGGCGTAAGTGATCAGGCTCAAAACGTCTTGGGTGCGCAGGGCGAACACGGAGTGATTATAACCGTGAGTGTAAGCGGCGGATTCACGTGGGTTTTTGACTATGGCGGTTTCGGTCAGGGGTTTGCCATCAGCTAAAAATTCGCCTTGCTGAAAGAGGTCGGCACTGATCACCCGATTGCCCGAATCAATCAGGCATTGAACTTGGATATTTAATTTGCCGTTATCCTGGTATAAGCTGCTCTTGCCACGGCCGTCTACCCAGATCACAGTGGTGGCATTCGGCTTTTTGCCGGCGATCTCAGTTAAGGGCAGCTCGCTGCCTGTGGATTTTTGCTTCAGCTTGTGATCGGTCACTTGCACATCGTTCGCTGCTGGTATGGTTTCACCGATCATGATGTTCCAGGCGGCCTTGGATGTGGCCTGGCGTTTTTCAGCAGTCATCGCTGCCAACAGATAGTCGGATTCGTCAGCTAATTGCCCCATGAGTTTTTTCTCGAAAGCATCACCGCCTTTGGGCTCGGGGTGTTTGGAATTCCATACTTCGTGTTCCTCCGGGGTGAGGCGTTTGAAATCTTTTTCAACAATGGGTTCTTTGTGGCCGAGCCCTAGTTCTTTATTGAACAAGGTGTACATCAACTCTCGAGTCACATAATTATAGTTATGATGAAAGTGTCTCAGGTCAGCACAGAAGACGTTGTTCTTTTTGCCATAAAGGCCGTAGAGTTTTTGCAATTCGGGGAAACCCTTGCCTTCGATCAGCATCTCTTTGGTCCAGTCATTGGCAGAAGTCATGCCCTGGGGTTTGGGAGCAAATAGAGCAGCCAGCTCCACGTTGCCGGTGCCGATGCGCAGCAGGCTGGCGTTTTCACAAGTGCAGCCACCCTGCATAGAGCTGGAGACCATGCCATTGGGAAAAGCGACGATCGGTCGGGGATCGATGGCGCATAGGATGATCGTCTGGGTACCGCCACCACTGCCGCCTGTGACTCCGAGCCGTTTGGGGTCGGTGTCGGGCAGGGCTTCGAGGAAGTCGAGCGCGCGGATGGAGTTCCAGGTCTGGATGCCAAAAACCGACTGCAAGCGCATTTCCGCCTGGGCACTGAACAGTCCCCAGCTTTCTTTGTCTTCGAAATCAGGACGTTGTTTTTTGAAGCCGTGGGTCAGCTCACGCGACAGCTGACTGTTGTCGGCATAACCCATCATATCGTATAAAAAAACCACCGCTCCGAGTCTCGCAAGAGTGGCGCAACGGGCGACTTTCGGGAAGCGGCCTGAATCGGCAAATTTTTCTCCGCCTTCTTCGATCTGTTTGAGCACACCCTTTTCTCCAAGATCCATCAAACGACCGCCGTGACCGTGGGGGGACAATACTGCGGGCACTTGTTTGCCTGCGGGAATGTTGTCCGGTCGAAAAAGCAAGCCGGTGACATACAAACCCGGCACTGATTCGAAATAAACCTTTTCAACGGTGAAACCCGGGCGAGTGATTTTGCCGTGGATCACTGCGTTGAGCGGAGTTTTATCCGGCATCGGCCACAGCCCGTTGGCCACTAGTATGCGTTGACGCAGATCGGTTGCGTGTTTTTCCCAAGCGTCGAGGGTGGCGGGAACCTTGAATGGGAAAAAGCCGTTTAAGTCTTTGGGTGCTTGCAGCCGGGCGTCATTGGGCGAGGTGCCTTCTGGGAATACCCGCGGGGCTTGGGCTAGTAGAGAAGATGTCAGGCAGGCGAAAACGGCCAGGGCGATAAGAGATTTCATAAGGGTAGGATTTGAGGATATTTAAATGGCAAAATCGACTTAAAAAGCAAAGCGTCAAGCTATTGTCATCAAGGTTTTATCAAGCGGATCACTTGCCTAAAAGCTCAATGAGAGCTAATCGTTGAGGCTATCGGCGACAAGACCGACTCGAACCAACTATTTATCATGACTTCGCAAGAAATCCGCCAATCCTTCCTCGATTTTTTTCAGGAAAAGCAGCATAGTATTGTGCCTTCGGCTTCTTTGATGCCGACTTCGCCGAATTTGTTGTTCACCAACGCGGGCATGAACCAGTTTGTACCCTATTTTCTCGGAGCGGAAAATGCGCCTTACAATCCTCCGCGCGCTGCGGATACACAGAAATGTATCCGGGCGGGTGGCAAGCACAATGATCTCGAGGATGTGGGTTACGACACTTACCACCACACGCTTTTTGAAATGCTTGGTAACTGGAGTTTCGGTGATTATTTCAAACAAGAGGCGATTGAATGGGCATGGGAGTTGCTGACTGAGAGGTGGAATCTGCCCGCTGAGCGTCTATACGCGACGGTTTACAAGCCCAGTGAGGGGGATCCTGCTGACTTTGATCAGGAAGCTTACGATATTTGGAGAAAATTATTCGAAAAAGCCGGGCTCGATCCTGCGGTGCATATCGTCAATGGTAATAAAAAGGACAACTTCTGGATGATGGGCGATACCGGGCCTTGTGGGCCCTGCTCGGAACTGCATATCGACCTCACGCCCGAGGGTGATACCAAGGGCTCTTTGGTGAATGCCGATGATGCACGTTGTATTGAGATTTGGAATTTGGTGTTCATTCAGTTTAATGCTGAGCCGGATGGCACATTTCGTTCGTTACCCGCTTGTCATGTGGATACGGGAATGGGCTTCGAACGTGTTTGCTCGATAATTCAAGGAACCAAAAACTCGACCGATTTTTCTACTTTGGTATCCAACTACGATACCGACGTATTCACTCCGCTTTTTAATCGCTTGAGCGAACTGAGTGGCAAAACTTATCAACGCACTCTGCCCGAGACGGGCAAACGTGAAGGCTTGAGCGAGCAAGAGCAGATCGATGTGGCTTTTCGAGTGATCGCCGATCATATCCGCACCTTGTCTTTTTCCATCGCTGACGGCATTCTGCCGTCGAACGAGGGGCGTGGTTATGTTCTGCGCCGTATCCTTCGCCGTGCGGTTCGTTACGGACGCAATCTGGGATTGGGTAAGGATGGCGCAAAAGTTCTTAGTACATTGGTTCAGACTTTGGTTGATGAATTTGCTCAAGTTTTTCCAGAGTTAAAAGAACGCCAAGAGAAAATCGTCGCTACTTTGAATGCTGAGGAAGAAAGCTTCAACCGCACGCTGGATCGCGGAATGAAGCTGTTTGCTGATGCGTCTGAGAAAATTGGCGATAAAGTTTTTCCCGGCGACGTGGCTTTTAAACTTTATGACACCTATGGTTTTCCTATCGATCTCACCGTGCTGATGGCGGAAGAAAAGGGCTTGAGTGTCGATATGGCCGATTATGAGGAACAGTTGCAAGCGCAGATAAAACGCAGTCAAGAAGGACGTAGCTCAACTTTGGTGATGGCGGTGGATATTGACACCGATCTCGATACGGAGTTCGTTGGTTTTGAGAGTAGCGAATGTAAGGCTAATGTGCTCGAGTCTTTCGAAAATGCGCACGGGCATTATATCATTGTGGATGTCAGCCCCTTTTATGCTGAGATGGGCGGGCAGGTGGGCGATACCGGAGTGGTGATCGACGGAGGCAATGAAATCAAGGTCTTGAATACCACCAAAGCCGGCGCAGCCATTTGCCTGCAAGTGGAAGAATTGCCGAGTTCGAAAAAAGTTCAGTTAAAAGTGGATGTCGACCGTCGCGCCAGCATCGAGGGGCACCATAGTGCCACTCATTTGCTACACTGGGCGCTGCATGAAGTGGTGGATCGTGATGTGACGCAGCAAGGCTCGTTGGTTGCCCCGGGTCGCCTGCGGTTTGATTTCAACTGTGCCGCATTGAGTGCGGAACAAATGACAGAAATAGAAAACCGGGTGAATGAAAAAGTTGCAGCCGCAGAAGGGGTGTTTTGGGGAGACCGGGATCACAGTGAAGTGAAGGACCGCAAAGATATCATGCAGTTTTTTGGTGATAAATACGGAGAGCAAGTGCGGGTAGTTCAGATTGGAGGAGAGAAAGATCAGCTTAATGGTTATTCGATGGAATTGTGTGGTGGCGCGCACGTGCGCAATACCAAGGATATAGGTCTTTTTAAGATTCGCAGCGAAGGAGCGATTGCTGCTGGCATTCGAAGAATTGAGGCGGTGTGCGGAGACGCTGCGGTAGAATTTTTGGATGAAAGCCTGCGTGAACTTAAAGCGGAGCATGACTTGCTTGACCAGAAATTAAACAAGAGCAATCAAGACCTGAAAGAGGCCGACGCCGAACCGGTGACGTTGCCTGACTGGGATGATACCCTGGCAGCCTCTTTTGTGGCAATGATGGAGCATAGTGTTGAGCAAAAGCAGCAGGCGATAGATGCTTTCCAAGCTCGTAATCAAATAGTGAAAGCCGCAGCGGTCGAAGCTGATAAGAAGGTTAAAAAAATCAAGTCTGCTGCTCAGGCGGGTCAAGCGGACACTTTGATCAAAGAGTTGACGGAAAAAGCCAAAGCGGAGGCGGGCGATGGTATCGCTGTGCTGATCGAGAATTTCGAAGAGGCAGAGCCGGGTCTGTTACAGGAACTATTGAATGGTTTGAAAAAAGAGCACTTCGACGGCGTGGCTGTAATGACTTTGCCTGCTGGAGGGAAAGTGAATCTGGCCATTTACGTAGCGGCTGCGCTGACTGATCAGTTCCAAGCAGGCAAACTGATGGGTGAGTTGGCACCGATCATAGGTGGTCGTGGAGGAGGCAAACCTGAGATGGCGCGCGGAGCTGGTAATGATGCCAGTAAGATCGACGAATTGCAGGTGAAAGCGAAAGAGTTGCTGGGCGGGCGATGATTTTTTAAAAGAGAAGCCGCGGATTGCGGATGGGCGCGGATAAGAATTTGTGATTATTGAGAATAAGCAGGAATGACAGAATGAAGAAGCTTGTTATTAAGATAGACAAGTTGGAGTCGGCTTTTGAGGCACGCGCGAGTTTGCTGGATTCAGAATTTGCCGAGGGAATCGAGGATGTTTATTTGAATAAGCAAACAGGGGAAATCGTTTGGGTGGAACGAGAAGAAGAATTCTACGATGAGGGTGAGGAAGGGGATGAGGAGGTTGATACCGATGCTTGCAACGAAGATCTGATCGAATTGCCTGCAGATTTGTGGAAGGAGGAGGATTATCAAGTGATGGAGAGTTTTGTGGGGGAGCTTGAGGATTTGGATTTGCAGCGGCAATTGGAGAAATCGGTACGAGGCGCAGGGGCGTTTCGTCGATTCAAAGACATCGTATTCAAGCCGGGAAATTTGAGCTTGTTGCGTGATTGGAATTGGCATCAGACGAAGTGCCAACGAAAGGCGATTGTTGAATGGCTTCAACAGAACGGAATCGAAGCTCAATGGGATCAAGACATTTTTTTGCCTCCAAATTACCCCGACAAACGACAGGATTTGTTGAGAGGGGTTTTGCGCTTTGTGCGCGATGTGAGTCAAATCGACGGCGTGTACCGCATTTCCATGCTAGGATCTTTTACGACCGAAAAACCGCTGCCTAAAGATGTGGATTTGTTGGTGCAGGTGGCTGATGATATGCCGTTAGAGCTGTTGGCAAAATATTCGCGGCAATTGAACGCTAAAGCAATGCAAACGGGAGATGGATGTTGTGCTGACATTTTCATTTGTGATAGTGCGAACCACTACATTGGACGCATGTGTCTGTGGAAAGAGTGTAGGGAGGGATTACGACGGGGCTGTAAGGCCCAACACTGCGGGAGAAGACAGTATTTGTCAGATGATTTCCAGCTGGTGACCTTGGATCAAGCACTGGTAAAATCTCCACCGATAGATTTATGGCCTGAGGTGATCACTCGCGTAGATGTGCCGGAAGATGTGTATCGCGAAGTAATGGCGAAGTTGAGTTGAGCTGACTGAGTTGGAGGACTTGGAAAAATTAGACTTCCCCTGCCCATGATTTTAATTACAATTCAAGCATGGCGATACGACTTGGCAACTATGTGCGTTCGGGTTTCATTGATAATTCCACGCGTGGCAGAATCACTGGAGAACTTGAAATTAAAGGTCTTGATGATCCTGTGATGATAGATGTGAAGGGTAACGCACATCCCGACATGGCGGGATGTGTGTTGAGTTTTAACAATCCTCAAGCAGACTTGATCGATCCAGCACTTGCTGATATTTTGCGACAAGCGCATAAAGGGTTTGCTGGCGACATCAGTGCTTCGCAGAAACGTAAGGTGCCTAAGTCGCTACTGGAGCCATCTGCTGCTTCGACATTCGACCCTAGCGATTTTGTTCTGTGCAACATCCTCTATTTGGAGTGGTATGATTATTATAACGGAAGAGTTGTGATTGAGGGGGTAGGTTACCAATGGGAAATTGATTTGCCTCGATGGCAGCTCACGCAGGAAGAGGAGATTGAGCAGGCCCAACAAGCAAGCTCGGCGATGGATTTACACATGAATCTTGCTCTAGAGCTTTTTGAAGATAGCACGGAGGAGATTTCTTATAATGAAGAAAAAATCGATCCTCAA
>JAJRVS010000395.1 GCA_024277195.1 Verrucomicrobiota bacterium
ATAAATCTGATTAGTTAGTTTTTTCACGCCTGCCACCACTCTCCATCCTCGTGCATCTCCACATTAGAAAAAAGCTTAGAATAGCGTTCGGGCATAAAGCTGTGAATGGGAATAACCTTTTTAGCCTCGATCGCCAAGGCTAATCGCTTGAGATCTGCGGTGCTAGCATGACCCGAGGTATGAATGCTCTGCTTCTCAATCCCGTGCTTCTGCAACCACTCTTTAGTCGTATCGCAACTTCCTCTCTCCCAATAGCCTTCCCATTGGGAGTGGATGAATGAAGATCCGTTCAAACACGCTCCTCGTTCGAGATCAGCCATGTGCAATGACCGAAAGAGCAAAGTCGCTTCCTTCGAAACCTCATGGAGTTCCTCAATATAAATGCGATTGGACTTGTGACGCTGCAACAAATCAAACCATTTTTCTCTTTTGATCTGAACTCGCTGCTTCTGCGGAACATACAGCGCAAGCTCCGGCCAGTCCGATTGCGGAATACTCTGGTTACCCGTCGCCTCTAGGATCGCTGCGGCATAAAGATCGATCACAAGCCTCCTCCCCGTCCGCTTAGAAGCCCGCATGATGGAAACCACACGGTCGATGTTTTGAGCTGAAGTCTGCACCATAGCCAACCCCTCGGTATCGGAAAACGCTTTCACCAACTGCTCTTCAACATCGCTTTCCGTCGGAAAGGCTCGGTCATCGGCAATCCTACCAATCGTAGTGCCCTCCAGAATCAAAGCGTCTATGTTTTTAGGCGGATTCAATATCAACTTTTCAAAAATCGAAGCCTTGCGACCATGGGCACGGAAATCACCACTGTAAAAAAGACGCTTCCCACCCGCTTCAATCAAAAAAGCGTAAGAATCATATGCGGAATGATCAACCAGATACGGCGTAACACAAAAAGGCCCCACATCGAAACTCTGTCCTGATTGGTAATCCCATCCTCTTGAAAGCGAATAGGCTCCCTCCCGCATAAAGGGAGCCGCAGCTTTTAGAATCCTACGAGCCGCCGCTCCCATGCCAACCGAGATATTACCCGATAGATGCGCAAGTAATCCAAAATGATCAATATGCGGATGCGAAACCAGAACTCCCAACAAAGTCGGATCACCACCATCCAAACCTACAATTTCGGGTAGATATTTTTCGTGACTCTCTCTCGCGTCCAAGGGCAGACCGAAATCAAGCAGCAACCTCTGTCCGTCGCACTCTAGCTCCACACAGCTACCGCCGACCTCCTTACTTCCTCTATGAATACAAACACGCATGATATTGGCTTTAACTCTCTTCCCTGCTTTCCCACGAAGCCTTATAAATACCCATGCGTTGAGCCTCCTCTAAAATGATCTCACGTTTTCCGTCCCAGCTCTCAGAGCGCAAGAGCGCTTCCACAAATTCACTGGGATAATGCGCCTTCAGATAGGCCGTCTGATAGCTGGTGATCCCGTAGGCTATACTGTGCGATTTATTTAATACCTTAACGGACAAACCTTCTAACCAGCCAAATAGCTCCTTCGCTTTTTTCTTGGAAATTTGATTCGTCCTCGCGCAACCTTCAACAAACAATCTAAATTCCTGCTTTCCCGTGATTTGCTTTTTCGCCATAGACCGGCGCAGTAGATCAGCCGTTCCCAAGCTCAGCCCCGATAGCAAACTTATAGCTTTCAGCAACTGCTCCTGATATATAAGCAAGCCGTAAGTTTCAGAGCAAACCTGCTCCAGCAAGGGGTGCAAATACTCTATTTTTTTCTTTCCACACTTCCTTTCCATATAAACGTCGATCTGTTCCATCTGCGCTGGGCAATACATTGCGATCAAGTCGCTGATATCTTCTATTCGGCTCACCCCCATACGCTTGCAAAGACTCGATATTCCACCCGACTCCATTTGGGGAACCCCAACCGTTTCACCCTGTTTAAATAGATCAAACGTAGATTTGTCCCTCAGATCAATCGTATCAATTTGGAAATCCGACTCTCGTTCCCGAATCAATTCCTCCGCATCTGCAATCACCGTCAAAGTTTTCAAACCTAGAAGATTCATCTTCAATAGTCCCAATTCAACCAAGGAGCCCATGGCATACTGAGTCACCAATTCCCCTTCGTGTCCACGGGTCAGCGGAATGTAATCCGATAAATCCCTGCCACTGATGACGATGCCTGCCGCGTGAATCCCTCTCCCACGCTGCATACCTTCAAGAAACTTCGCATAATCCCAAACCTGCTTGCTGACGACTTCTGTATCGAGCGCCTCCTTTAGCTTAGAATTTTTCTTTACCGCTATCTCAAGAGTAATGTTCAGCTCATTAGGAATCATTCTGGCTAGACGGCCCCCATCGTCGTAGCTCAGCCCCAACACTCTCGCCACATCGCGCACCACGCTTTTCGCTCCAAGGGTGCCGAAAGTTGCAACATGGGAAACCGCATATTCACCGTATTTCTGGCGTAGGTATTCAATCACTTCATCTCTCCTTACCTGACAAAGATCGATATCAATATCCGGCGGAGAAACACGCTCGGGATTTAGGAAATTTTCAAAAACCAAACCAAAGCGTAGCGGGCAAACATCGGTGATTCCAAGAACATAATTCACCAGAGATCCCGCAGCTGATCCGCGTCCGGGGCCAACAGGAATGCCATTTCCTCTCGCCCACTTGATCGCATCCTGGATGATGAGAAAATAGGACTCAAATATCATCTCCTCTATGACCTCTATCTCATAATCAAGACGCGCTTTAAGTTCCGCGTCTGTATCTACCCTATCTCCATATCGAACTCGCAGTCCATCATTGCACAGTTTGCGAAAATACGCCTTCCGACTCAATTTGTGTGGAGGATCAAACTTTGGATATTTGGCCGAACTCATCGGATCAAGATCCATGCTAACCTCACAGCGTTCCGCAATAGCTACTGTATTGTGAATGGCTTCCGGCAATTCCTGAAACAAGTCACTCATTTCCTCACTTGTCTTGAAGTAGGTCTCCGGTGAATAACGCACCCTGCGCTCATTACTTTGCAGCTCTCCCTCTCCAATGCAGACCAGCACATCATGCGCCTCATGATCACTCCGATCAAGAAAATGCACGTCATTTGCTGCTACCAGTCCCAGATCAAACTCCTTGCCGAATTTGATCATCTGTTGGGCGCAAACATGCTGCTGCCTCAGACCGTGATCATGAATCTCAAGAAAAAAGTTTTCCCTCCCAAAAATTTCAGTAAATTCTTCCAGACTTTCCCGAGCTGCATCTATTTGCTCCTGCAATATTAACTGGTTAATCTCACCATTGATACTACCGCTCAAGCAGATCAATCCCTCAGAGTGTTCAGCCAGCAACTCCTTGTCAATACAAGCTTTGTGATCGCCCCCATCCAGATGAGCCCTGCTTACGAGTTTTATTAGATTATGCCAACCCTTGTTGTTCTGCGCCAGCAGGGTGAGGTGAGAATTCCTGCAACTTTCCAGAGCAGTTTTACCATCCTTTAATCTCACACCAGGAGAAGTCAGACTAAGTTCGCAACCGAGAATAGGCTTGATCCCCGCTTGAATGGCTTCTTTATAAAATTCAATAGCTCCAAAGAGATTCCCCTGATCCGTCAACCCCACCGCCGACATCTTACAGCACTCTGCTTTCTGCATGAGTTGTTTTATTCTCACGGCACTGCCGAGCAGCGAATATTCAGTGTGGAGATGCAAATGAATGAATGAATCAGATGACATAGAGTTTTTCCCGCTTTGAAGTGCTGACTCAATTGCCAACAAACATGGATTGGAGCAAAGCTCCCATTCCAACTCAATCAGGAAAGCACAAACCAAAAAGTTACACAAGCTTTATTTATGTTATTTTTATGGGTCACATAAATTTATGTTAAATATAATCCGTGAGCTATTTGAAATTACTGTTATTCAGCAGTGTGCGCGGCGGCTAAATGTCAGCCCCTAGCGCCCAATCAACCAGCCACTACTTTTTTTCGGCAACAAAGCTTGAACCAGAACCTTATGCTCCTCGGATAAAATACTGATCAGCCCTTCTTCCATACGTCTTGGGGCAATAAACCAAGTAGGCAGGCCGCGTGACTGCGGTGTTCCCAGAGGACTCCCTTTGTGTCCATTCCACCTCATCGCAAGAACAGGCTTACCCATCCAATTCCCAATGGCAATCGCAACGCGGTCACCAAACTCGTCCGGTTGATCCCCCTCTTCCAAGACTTTGATCAAAGCCCAGTGCTTTCGCGGAGACACAACATCTTCTGGTTTGGTATAGCTCATATAATAGTACAGGTGAATCACACAATATCTCAATATAGCCTCCACGAAAGCTTTTCATTTCCTATTTTTTGACTCCAAAATTTCCGTATCACTTTCCATTTCAGTCATTCTCCGCCCACTACCACATAGTCAAACCTCCGCCTACAATCAGATATCGAACCTGATTGCTTTCGAGTCATCTTATAACCTCACGAGAATCTTGATTCGATCTCTCCACCTTTCGCAAATGACTCGGGAACAAGGATATCAACAAAATGGGGCTCCATTTTGGAGTGCGCGCGGCTCGACGCCGCTTTTCCGCACCTTGACGCACATCCTTCACCCCTTCCCGTCCAAATACTTCCACGCCCCTTTATGCCGCCGGAAGCGAGAACACTCATGCAATTCATACGCCTCGCCCTCAACATAATAATCCGCCACGAATTCGACCTTCCCCTTCTTGTCCTCTTTGCCCCCCTTCGATGTAGCTACGAGGTTTAAAAACTTCCACTTGACCTGATCAATCGTTTTCTCCAACTCTTCCCATAAATTAGCTTCCCTGGTTTTTGGGTGAGTGGTCTCCACCAGGTAATCCACATTGCGGAAAAAGTAAGCACTGTAACGCGAGCGCATCAACTGCTCCGCCGTCTCCGGCTTAGCCTTGCCATGATGAAAGGGCATACAACACTCCTTATAACTCATCCTACTCTTACACGGACACAAAGATTCCTCCCGCTCCCTAGGTATCCAATCCGGATCATCTCTATCATTCATAACTCTTCATTTTATTCGGATCCAAATCCCGATCCAAGTCAATACGATCACCCAAATTTCTAGCCTTAATCCTGTGATCTCTCTTCGCTCTTCGCTCGACATTCATCTGCCCCCGCTTACGTCGCTCACTCAGCTTAGCAATTTCTTCATCCAGCTTCAAAAAACTCTCAAACCTCCCCACATCAAGCTCACCACCCTGCACCGCCTCGCGAATAGCACATCCCTTATCATTGCCATGTTTGCAATCATGAAATTTACACCGCATCGCCAACTCCTCAACATCCTTGAACTGCTCCCGCAACGTCGCTTCATCCGTCCACATGTGAACCTCCCGAATCCCTGGATTATCGATCAAAATCCCCCCGCCCCGCAAAACCATCAACTCCCTCGCCGTCGTCGTATGCCTTCCCTTGCCCGACACCTCGTTCACCTCCGCCGTTATCTGCCACTCTTCACCCCCCAACAACTGATTCACCAAGCTCGACTTGCCCACCCCACTCGACCCTACCAAAGTTCCTGTGACCCCTTTCTGTAGATAAGTCCTAATCACCTCCACCCCCTCCGCATTCACCGCCGTGGTGATATGCACATCCACCTCCGCACTCAGCTCCCGAATCGCCGACGCCGCCGCCTCATTTTGTTCTGTAGGAAAAAGATCCGACTTGTTAACCAAAACCACCAACTTAGATCCACTACGCGCTGCCAACGCAATGTAGCGCTCCATCCTTCGCAGATTAAAGTCCGTAGCCGCGTCCGTCACCACAATCACCACATCCGCATTCGCCGCGATCACCTGCTCCGCAGAAGTTTTGCCCGGTGCCTTGCGCGAAAAACAGGTCTGTCGCGACAGCCGCTCGCGGATCACCGGTTCGTCCTGGTCACTGCCGATGTCGATCGCCACCCAATCCCCCACCGCCGGCAGCGCCGCATCATTTTTTGCTCGATGGTACACGTCACCGCTCATCACCACCTCCAACTCCTCTCCGCCATCGAGCAGCGCACCGTAAGTGATTTTGTTATCACGAATCAGCCGCGCAGGCTTCCAGCTTTTTTTATAAGAGGACTGAAACTCCGCTTCAAAAGCATCGTTCCAACCCAGATCTGCTAGTGATAATGACATAAAAATTAAAAGCTTACCCCCCCCTCCGCAATTAAGCCGCGCAGACGCTCCGTGCTTTCCCCGCGCTGCAATTTTCCCGCCGCAACATCCAATGTGAGTTTTTCCCATTGATCACTATCAGGACATGGAATCATTCCATTCAGACGCAGAAAAACCAAACACGCACCCAATGCCACCCGCTTATTACCATCCACAAAAGCATGATTGCTGCAGAGAAAATACAAATACGCCGCCGCGAGATCGATCAAATCCTCATAAGTTGATCGCCCACCAAAAGTAGCTTGCGGAGCCGCCACTGCGGATTCCAGCAAGTCGAGCGAACCCAGACCTGGGCTGCCACCGAATTTATCAATCGCCGCCTGATGAATCTCCAGAACGATATCAATCGTCAGATGAAAACATTGATTAGCATTTTTTTTCATGCCAAATATCAAGCCAAACGTTTCATCGTTTTTGCATAGTCGGTCATGGTCGTTTCGATCAGATCACTCACCGTTTTTTTATTGGGGAAATCATCCTCGACTGGCGTGATCGTAATCGTCCCCCCTGAGTGCACCTCAAGGTTCACTTTGTCACCGACATTCAACTTCGCCAGCTTCAACAAAGCCGAATCAAAGATGATTCCCTGTGAATTCCCCACTTTCGCAATGGTTTTGATCATAGGTAAAACTACGTATTACATCAATCCTGTCAAGCTCAGCCTATCAGCGAAACAGGCATTTCCCGTGGTTAAGTAAGGACCCGTCATCAAGCAACGTACCTAATCAATGCTCTTATTATCGTCATTTGCTTCCCCCGATCAATACTCATCAAAAGCAATATCCCCTTTGACCAGCAAATACATCGTCAGCAAGGCAATCAGAACCAGCCACAAATGCGGTAATCCTGTGTATAAAGGAATGACAACAAACCCAACTATAATCAGCAAGTAACAAACCCCCACAGCCAAGCGCGCGCCATTTCTATACGCCGCCCCCGAAGCCAGTAAAAATAAACCAATAAGAACAGCGATCACAATCATGCCTCATTGATAACCCCTCCCCCCGCCTGCCGGCCATTACAAGAATCCCCCTTGTTTGTAATCCCATTTCAAACTCACCTCTCCGTGGGCAGCGGGTGCAGGACAAAATAGTTAGACATTATTTATTAAAAGCTACCTTATCACACACCAACATCATTACGCCCTTTCAGGGCTGGCAATAAAAAACAATCCAACCCCTCCCACTTTTCGAGTCAACACTACTGCTCACTTTTAATTGTCGCTGCCCTTAATAGCGACCTATTATGTCGCACCTCGTGCTAAGCTATGGCAACAAAATAAATCTTATGCCGATCAGCCATTTCAAAACTGCCTTTCAACGTCAATGCGCCCTTTGGATCCTGCGTGCCTTTCCCCCTCTGTGGGCAGGCGTCATTTTATTGGAGTATCTCGCCATGGCACTACCTATACAGACCATGATATTTGTCGATATCTAAAAATTCCTGAACCAGATGAGAATTTTTCCCATGCTCAAGTGTTCGAAATAATGGACAAGATGCAAGCTGCTTTGGAGCTTAGTAATCGCATTATCGATTTACCCCTTCGCGCAAAGAAAAGTTTAAAGCTTTTCTCAAAATCAACAGGACTTCGTGAAGATGAATTAAAAGTTCTTGAGTTTTTTGTATGTCGGCAAATTGAAGCTGCATTAATAGACACTTGCCGAGTTCTTGACAAGTTCCTCCTATGTGATTCTGGCAGGTATTTAAGTAAGATGCTGGATCTCCCTCAATCCACCGTCGAACGCTGTTTGGCATTAGACGGACCATTGAGAATCTGCGGGTTACTTGTTGAAGATATCCCTAACAACGTTGTCTTCACCTCGACAGCAGCCGCACGGTTGCTCTTTTACAAAAAGTATAATGAAGTTGCGATCATGAAAGAATTTGGGGTGGCAGTTCCTGATGCTCCCAAACTTTCCTTAATTCACTACCCTCACCTGAAGGATGAACTAGGCCTCCTGTCAGCACACCTCAAACGAGTCACACAAAAGAAATGCCGTGGCGTCAATATTTTGCTGCACGGTGTTCCCAGCACGGGCAAAACACAACTTACGCGCACAATCGGACAAGAGGTCGAAATACCCGTTTTTGAAATAAATACTTCAACTGGGGGAAAATTTCTCATTTCTCCCGAAGATCGACTCGAAAATCTAAGTTTTGCTGATACTTTTCTCTCCAATAGCCCTTCACTATTAGTCTTTGATGAAACCGAGGATGTTTTCAATTCATCATTTACCGAACGCTCCACCGCATCTTCTCACAAAGGCTGCTTCAATCAAATACTGGAACGCAACCGCTGCCCGGTTTTCTGGATCTCAAATACCATCTGGGGGATGGACCCGGCATTTACCCGCCGCTTTGATATGATCATTGAAGTTCCCGTGCCTCGCAAAGCCGAACGCCGGGCAATCGTTGATTCCGTCATTGGTGATTTGATCGATGCGGAATGGGCGGGAAAAATCGCCGCCGAAGAAACCATCGCTCCAGCTGTTTTAGAGCGGGCTGGCAATGTGATCCGTAGCGTAAATGGAAAAGTCTCGCGAAGCCAGCAAGGCAAAAACGTAGCCCAGCTGCTTTCAAGCACCCTCAAGGCACAAGGCCATGCTGATCCTTTTAGGAGAAAAGCTGGGGCTGCGGATTGCAAGCACTACAATCTGGACTTTCTCAACACAAGTCAAGACCTCGGCTCCATCGCAAAAAACTTGCGCTCAAATCCATCCGCACGGCTTTGTCTGCACGGCCCAGCCGGTACGGGAAAAACCTCTTTCGGGCATTGGTTGGCCGCCGAACTCGATCTTCCCCTCATCACAAAAAAAGCATCTGAACTGCTCGATCCCTATTTAGGCATGACCGAAAAACACATCGCAGCAGCTTTTGAAGAAGCCGCGAGCGAAGGAGCTATTTTATTGATAGATGAAGTGGATTCCTTTCTTGCTGAACGAACTCAATCGCGGAAATTCTGGGAAATCACCGCCGTGAATGAAATGCTCACTCAAATCGAATCCTTTACTGGTATCATGATCGCTTCCACCAATCGCCTTGAAGCCCTTGATCCCGCCAGCTTGAGACGTTTTGATCTCAAGCTCTATTTTG
This sequence comes from Verrucomicrobiota bacterium, assembly GCA_024277195.1. Classification (GTDB taxonomy): domain Bacteria; phylum Verrucomicrobiota; class Verrucomicrobiia; order Verrucomicrobiales; family DEV007; genus JAADHD01. Next base: position 9,275 of record JAJRVS010000395.1, read on the forward strand.
ATTATTTACGCGCAGAGCAAGTTGGGAATTTATTAAAAAAACAATGCCGGTTGCTCGGTTTACCCAAACCCTCAGCCAACAGCATTCGCGCAGCATCAAAGCTGACAGGTTGCACCCCGGGTGATTTTGCCTTGACGGCTCGTCGCCACCGCTTCGCGCCCTTTGCCCATGCGGATGACCTCATTGTCGCGCTCAAAGATGAACTCATTCACAAAAATATGATCACTCGTCCTATAGGATTTATTTAACCCAATCACCCAATCACCCATAACCCTTATGCCGAGAGTCAATAAAGAATCCACCCTGTCCCGTCAATGGGAGCTCATGAAGCTGTTGCCCAGTCGTTTGCCTGGAAAAACCTCCAGCGAATTGCGCACCAACTTAGTGGACGCAGGTTATGATGTCACCAAACGAACCATCGAACGTGATCTTGTTGATTTGGCGAAAACCTTCTCATTGCTTAGCAATCAAAGCTCTAAACCCTACAGATGGTATTGGGAAAAAAGTGCACCCCTCACTATTTCCGCAATGAATCTGCCTGAAGCGGTCTCTCTCGGCTTGCTCGAAAATTTGCTTCGCCAGTTAGTTCCAGATACTTTTTATCGTGTTTTGAGAAGCCGTTTTGACCAGGCTCGGAAAAAGCTAGGAAATCTGTCGAACAATCAATACGCTGAGTGGGCTGACATCGTTCGTTACATTCCTCCCGGCATAAGCTTCCTCCCTCCTGATATTCCCGCCAACCTCATGCATGAAGTGCAAAATGCTCTGCTCCAGCAAAAGCAACTCAAAATCGAATACCGCCCGGCAGACGCAAGTCAGAGCAAGGAACTATTGATCCACCCTCTGGCAATGGTTCAACAAGGAGTGCGCCCTTACCTTCTTGCCACTACCTTCAATTATGACAAACCCGTATTCTACGCCTTGCATCGCATGGACTCCGCGGTGACAACAAGAGAAAAATCCCGGCGACCAAAAGGCTTCTCGTTGGAAAAATTCATGGATCGGGGCGGAGCCCAATTTGGAGGAGGCAAAAGCATCACCTTAAAAGCAAAAATCAGCGGCAGCTTGGCAGCTTTGCTCAAAGAAACACCGCTCTCGACCGATCAAAGAATTGTGGTAAAAAAACAAGTGCAGCTTCTTACCGCAACCGTGTTTGATTCCTGGCAACTTCGCTTTTGGGTATTGTCACAAGGCGCCTCGATTCTTATTCAACAACCTAAAGCCCTAAAAAACGACATCGTCGCCGAGCTTGAAGAAACACTCAAATCCTACAGCGAGAACCAACTACCCCAATAATCATGCGCCACCTTTCAAAATCCAAAATCATCGCTTATCGCCAATGCCCCAAACGCCTGTGGCTCGAAATCCATCGCCCAGACTTGCGTGATGATTCCAGTTCAGTGACCGCCTTTAGAATAGGCAACGAAGTAGGCGATGTGGCACGGGAGATCTATGATGATAATGGAACTCTCATCGAGATCGAAACTCTCGGATTCGAACAGGCTTTTGCCAAGAGTGCCGCTCTGCTGCAGAAAGGTGATGCCCCCATCTTTGAAGCAGGATTTAAAGCAGCCGGAGCACTGGCCTTCGCAGACGTGATGCTGCCACGGCTTTCAGAGTCCGGCCTCAGCTGGGATATGATTGAAGTCAAAGCAAGCACTGGCGTGAAAGACTATCACCGCGATGACATTGCCGTTCAGAATTATGTGGCAACTGCAGCTGGAGTGGATTTGACATCGGTTTCATTGGCGCATGTCAACAATGCCTTTGTCTATCCGGGCGATCGTGATTATCAGGGCCTGTTGCATGAAGTGGATTTCACCGATGAGGTAAAATCCCGTCATGGAGAAGTTGCCAAGTGGATCGAAGAAGCTCGGAAAATCGCCGAACTCAGTGATGCGCCGGAAATTAAAACCGGTGAGCAATGCCATCAGCCCCACCATTGTTCGTTCTGCAATTATTGCGCGCCTCACGAAGCGCCTGATGAAACCTCCGAGGAATACCCATTGTCCTCATTGCCTAATTTCAGTGCGGACAAACAGCAGGAAATGAAGTCACGAGCGATCTACGATCTGCGAGAAGTGCCCGATGACTATCTATCCTGGAAACAGTTGCGAGTGAAAGAACAAAGCCAAACGGGTGAAGCTTATTTTGATGCCAAAGGAGCCGCCGCAGACCTTGCTCTCCACGGATTCCCCTCAAGGTTCCTTGATTTCGAAACCGCCATGTTCGCCGTTCCTATTTGGAAAGGAACACGCCCCTACCAGCAAGTTCCTTTTCAATTCAGCCTTCACAACATAGATGAAACAGGCACTTTAATTCACCATGAATTTCTCGATCTGAGTGGATCGGATCCCTCTGAAGCTCTCACCGTCGCACTGATAAAACACTGCGGCAATGAAGGCCCTGTATTCACCTACAATGCAAGTTTTGAAAAACGCGTCATGCGGGATCTAGGTGAACGTTTTCCACAGTACCAACTTGCTCTCGACGCCATCATAGCAAGGGTGATCGATCTGCTGCCTGTCGCCCGCAACCGATACTACCACCCGAGTCAACACGGAAGCTGGAGCCTCAAGTCCGTGCTGCCAGCAATCTGTCCCGAGCTATCTTACGAAAATCTCACCGGCGTTGCGGACGGCAGCATGGCCGTCGATGCCTTCAAAGAAGCCATCGCCCTTGAAACCTCACCCGAGCAAAAGAAAACTATCGAGCACCAACTGCTCGATTACTGCCAACTCGACACCTTAGCTTTGGTGGAAATTTGGAAGTTTTTCCGTGGGATAAATTAATAGCCGAAATTTCACCACCTGACTTCTATCTGATAATCAGCAAAAGAGCGATCCCTCGTCAACACTCCCAGTTGGTGGTTGATGGCTTGGGCGATCAATATTCGATCAAAGGGGTCGCGGTGGTGCATAGGTAAATCTTGAACCAAACGACAATCGGAAACACTGATATCCAACAACGACACCCCTATCCGCTTCAATTCAATTTGAAACGATTCATCCCAAGTTGATTCGATTTCAAAATCGAACCCTTTTGAGCCCTGCTTGATCGCTATTTCCCAGAAACTCGCCACCGAAGCGTAAAGCAAAAGATCTCCATCAATAGCCTCAGTCGCAGGAACCGACAGTCGTTGATCCCCATAAAGCATCCATAACAGCGCATGCGTATCCAACAGCCAGCCTTTGACCTTTTTCATCTTTCCAGAGGTTCTTGGAAATGATCCGCCAGCCCATCATTCAACTTAGCATCATCAAAAGAAGCACCCATCTGAAAAGGTCTACCTTTCAACCCGCCTATGCGACTTCCTTCGCCCCTTTCAAGCAAGGGCGATAGCCTGACCACTGGTTTATTACGCTTGGAAATAATCACCTCTTCCCCAGCAATGACCTTTTCAATCAAACGGGAAAGATGAGTTTTGGCTTCATGAATACTCACTTGCATACTCAACTACTTAGTCTTTATGACTAAGTAAATCAACCTTATTCCCGTCATTCTTGCTCAGAGAACACCGCCCCACCAACACGCGGATTACAAGAATCCACCTTGTTTGCAATCCCCGCCAACATTTCCGCCTTCTCCGCCCCTGTATTATTAGTGCCCATTCGTGTGAATTGGTGGTTCTCCCTCCAACAAAACACCAAAAATCCAAACTCCGTGGTTGAAATTGCTTAAGAAATCTTAAATGATAAGGAACTGAGGTTCAAACCCTTGAGACACCATGGCTAAAAGAGAAGCGGGCAGCTACACCGAAGACGACATCAAATCCCTCGACTGGCGGGAACACATCCGCCTGCGTCCAGGCATGTACATCGGCAAACTAGGCGACGGCTCCTCCAACGATGACGGCCTCTACATCCTGCTCAAAGAGGTGATCGACAACTCGATCGATGAGTTTGTGATGGGATTTGGCAAATTGATCGAAATCGAGATCGATGAAACGTTTGTCCGTGTGCGCGACCACGGCCGTGGCATCCCACTCGGCAAGCTGATGGATTGTGCCGCCAAAATCAATACCGGAGCCAAATACGACTCCGAAGCTTTCAAAAAATCGGTCGGTTTGAATGGGGTCGGGATCAAAGCGGTCAACGCGCTGTCCCATTTTTTCGAAATCCAGTCGGTGCGCGAAAACAAAACCAAAGCGATCGAGTTCTCCCGAGGCGAAGTGACGGACGAAGTCAAAAACGCTCGCAAAACGTCCGAAACCAACGGCACCTCGATCTGTTTCGACGCCGATACAGAAATCTTCGGCGAGTTCAAATGGAACCTCGATTTTGTCGAGCAGATGCTGCGCAACTACGCTTATCTGAACACCGGGCTGACGCTCAGTCTCAACGGCAAAAAGTTCAAATCAAAAAACGGACTGCTCGATTTGCTCACGGAAAACCTAGGCGACCAGGAATTGCTCTACCCCATCGCCCACCTATCGGATCACGACATCGAAGTCGCCATCACTCACACCGAGCAAAGCGGCGAAGAATATTACGCTTTTGTCAACGGTCAGCACACCACCATGGGAGGAACCCACCTCGCAGCTCTGCGTGAAGGCATCGTCGCCACCATCCGCACCCACTTCAAAAAACAATACGAAGCCGCCGACATCCGCAACGGCATCGTCGCTGCGATCAGCATCAAGGTCGAAGAACCCGTTTTTGAGTCGCAGACCAAAACCAAACTCGGCTCATCCCTGATGGCACCCAAAGGCGAATCGGTGCGCTCTTTTATCGGCAACTTCCTCGGTCAGCACCTCGACAACCACCTGCACCGCAACCGCGATGCGGGTAAGGCTCTGGTGGAAAAAATCACCCGCTCCGAACGTGAGCGCAAAGAGCTCAAGGGAATCAAAAAACTCTCCCGCGACCGTGCCCGGGCATCCAAGGTTCACAACAAAAAGCTGCGTGACTGTCGCGCCCACCTCAATACCCGCCATAAAAAGCGCGAGGCCAGCACTCTGTTCATCACTGAGGGTGATTCGGCCAGCGGTTCGATCACCAAAGCACGCGATGTCGAAACTCAGGCGGTGTTCAGCTTGCGCGGCAAACCCAAAAACACTTTTGAACTCACTCGCAAAATTGTTTACGAAAACGAAGAGTTCAATCTCTTGCAAGCAGCGCTCGACATCGAGAACAACATGGACAACCTGCGCTACAATAAAGTCGTCATAGCGACCGATGCCGATGTGGATGGCATGCACATCCGTTTGCTGTTGCTGACTTTTTTCCTCCAGTTTTTCCCCGACCTGATCCGCGACGAGCACGTCTACATCCTGCAAACCCCACTGTTCAGGGTGCGCAACAAAAAGGAGACCCGTTATTGTTACTCCGAAGAGGAACGACACGATGCGATCAAAGCACTCAAACCCAATCCCGAGATCACCCGATTCAAAGGGCTGGGGGAGATTTCACCCGATGAGTTCAAGGACTTCATCGGCAAAACCATGCGCCTCGAGCCAGTCATCATGCCGCCTTCCCCGCGCGCTATTGAGGAATTGCTGACTTTTTATATGGGGAAAAATACTCCCGAGAGACAGCAATACATCATCAAAAACCTGCGTGTCGAAACCGACATCATCGATGACGATCCCGACACAAGCGTAGCGGATCAAAGTGCGGACAGTGCCGCTTAACTTTTTATATTTTCTGACTCATGGCCGACGGAAACACACCTGTAAATACCAACATCTCGATGAAAGGGATGTACTCCGACTGGTTCCTCGATTATGCCAGTTACGTCATCCTCGAGCGTGCGGTGCCGCACATCGATGACGGCTTGAAGCCCGTGCAACGACGCATCCTGCACTCTTTCAAAGAAAAGGACGACGGACGTTTTAATAAAGTGGCTAACATCGTTGGTCACACCATGCAGTATCACCCGCATGGCGACGCCTCGATCGGCGCCGCCATCGTCAACCTGGGTCAAAAAGATCTGCTGATCGAAACCCAGGGGAACTGGGGCAACTTGTTAACTGGCGACAACGCCGCCGCCCCTCGATACATCGAAGCGCGTTTATCAAAATTCGCCAACGATGTGCTGTTCAACCCCAAGACTACCACTTGGGCCGCCTCCTACGACGGACGCAACAAAGAACCGGTCACCCTGCCCTCCAAGTTTCCTCTCACTCTAGCGCAAGGCGTGGACGGCATCGCCGTTGGCCTCGCCTGCAAATTCCTGCCACACAATTTCATCGAACTGATCGATGCCTGCATTTGCTCACTGAAAAAAGAGCCTTTTGAACTCTTCCCCGACTTTCCACAAGGCGGCATCGCCGACCCCTCCGACTACAACGACGGGCTGCGCGGCGGCAAGGTGCGGGTGCGGGCACGCATCACCGCCACCCGGCGCAAACAACTGACCATCACCGAACTGCCCTACGGCACCACCACCGTCAGCCTGACCGACTCGATTCTCAAAGCCAACGATCAAGGCAAAGTCAAGATATCCAAAATCGAAGACAACACTGCGGATCAAGTCGAGATCCATATCTACCTGCCGCCGGGTGTCGATGCCGATCAGACCATCCAGGCTCTGTACGCTTTCAGTGATTGTGAAATCTCGCTCTCGCCCAACTCCTGTGTGATCGAGGACAACAAACCGAAGTTCCTCACCGTCACCGAGATCCTGCAGCGCTCTGCCAAACGCGCGCGCAACCTACTGAAAATGGAGTTGGAGATCCGCCTCGCGGAACTCGAGGAAAAATGGCACTTCTCCAGCCTCGAAAAAATCTTTATCGAAAACCGCATCTATCGTCGCATCGAGGAATGCGAAACCTGGGAAGCCGTGATGGAGGAAATCTGGGAAGGGCTGAAACCTTTCCTCAAACTTTTCAAACGCGAAGTCACCGCCGAGGACGTCGCGCGTCTGACCGAGATCAAAATCAAACGTATTTCCAAATACGATGCCTTCAAGGCCGACGAGCAAATTCGCAATATCGAAACGGGCATCGCCGAGGTCAAAAAAAACCTGCGCAACCTGACCAAATACACCATTGCCTGGTTCGAGAACATCAAACAGAAATACGGCAAAGGTCGCGAACGCTTGACCGAGTTGTCCACCTTCGACAAGATCGATGCCAAGCAGGTCGTGGTCGCCAACGATACGCTCTACATCAACCGCAAGGAGGGTTTTGCCGGATGGAGCATGAAACGCGACGAGACCGTCTGCCGGTGCTCACGCATGGACGACATCATCGCCTTCAGCCGTGACGGCAACATGCGGGTGGTTAAAATCGCCGACAAGGTTTTTGTCGGAAAGAATAATATCCTGGTTGATGTTTTCCGCAAAGACACCCCCAAGTTCTACAACATGATCTACCGCGACGGACGTCAAGGCAACGCCCTGGCCAAACGCTTCCAAGTGTCTGGAGTCACTCGAGAAAAACTCTACGACCTGACCAAAGGCACCGCCGGCACCCGGGTGATGTGGCTGTCCGAGCACGACACCGAAGAAGACGCCAACATCAAAATCCGCATTCACCTGAAACCCGCCCTGCGGCTTAGAAACGTACAGATTGATTTCGACTTCGGCGAACTATCGATCAAAGGCCGCGGCTCAAAAGGCAACATCATCACCCGCCACACCATCGACCGCGCAGTGCGCATCTCCAAAGCCGAGCTAGAGCTGGAAGGCTAAGCCGTTAAAGCAATCGCGTGGGCTACGGCGTAATGATCGGAATGGGACAAGGTAATTAGCACCTGCACGATACCATTTTCCTCGGCAAAACGCTTGCCTTCACCACTCAGCACGATCTGCGGCTGACCACTTTCCAGTCGCACCACCTCGGCATCTGACCAGAGCAAATCCTTGCCAAAACCGGTGCCAAAACTTTTTGCTACAGCTTCCTTCGCCGCAAAGCGGGCGGCATAGTGGATCTCGGACTTCTTCATTCGACCACAATAGTCCTGCTCCGCCTGGGTGAAGACCCGGTTGATAAAAGCCATGCCATGACGCTCAACCGATTTTCGAATCCTTTCGGTTTCGACGATGTCCACTCCAATGCCAAAAATACCACTCATCTTCTTTTATTATAATCAACCTATCGAATCCACAATAGCCGCCACCCATAAAACCAACAATGCCAGCCAGCCCAACGAAAAAGTGATGCTCAGAATCATCGCCAGCCACCAGCGAAACGCGCTCCTCGGCACGATGCCGCGCGAGGATTTGCGGTAGCGAATCAAATAATACAAAGCCATCGGCGCGGTGAACAAACTGAACGGCGACAAAAATAAAATCAAAGCCAGTGCGGTATTATCGTACAGCACCCTCTTGGCGAGGAATTCGTCTTTACCCTTGCCTTCCCGCAAAGTATGCAGACAGGGCATGCAGAGATCACGCCCTCCCCAGGACAACGCGGCTTTTTTTGAAAGAAAACATCCACACTCATCACACACCGCTTCTGCTTTCAAATCAGGATAAAAACGACACACCGCATCCCCTTCCCCAGACAGAGCCTGCGCTGAAGTTGGTGACTCCCTCAAGCTATCCGGGGCTGCTCGCAGGCGCGCATAGCTCTTGATAAAAAGGGAAGCTCTGCAAGCAGGACAAGACGCCTGGTCTGAATGTTGCTGCATCCATTCATCCGGCACACGCCAGTAACATTTTGGGCAGTTAACTTGGACAAGGATTGACATACTCTTCAGACCGTCGTTTTCTTTTTAACCACCCTGGTGGCGCACACCCTGTCATGCAAGGTTCGTTTCTCCGCATCCCTCCCACACATCCAATAGGGGAACAAGGCCAGTGGATACAACACCAACATAGCTCCAAACATAAGCCCCATCATTCCTATAATACCTTCCGCATTTGGCGTTCCTTCTCCGCCAACCATGCTACCGGCTCCAAAAACCGCAAACAATACAATCGGCACCATCACAACCATGCCCGCTATGGTTCCGTTCAACAACTTCTTTGCCGCCCAGCGGCCAAAACTCCTGCCATAAGTGATACGCCTCCCATCCGGGTCAACCACCACGACGCCTATGGCCATCTTGCCCACCGTCGCCTGATATTTCCCGATCATCCAGGTCTCATAAAAAATACTAATCGCCAACTGCCCTCCCAAAGCTACTGCGTAGGCGATGATAACGCTGGCAGTCCATATATCCATAGGGTTGGGGGGCTCACCATCAACTCCTTTACGTTCAGCCTCATTAGCAAAAAGCGCTATATAATAAGGAATCTGACAGAGCATCACCGGGATAATTTTGACAAAATAATCAATCACCGCCGCCAAAACCCGCCACCAAAACCCGACATACTGCAAAGCATACACCCCGTCCTCATTCAGCTCCAAACGCTCCCCCTCCATCATCCGCTGGACAAACGCTTCTTTGTACTCCGGCGCTACCCAGGCGTCACCATAGGGAACCATCTCATTTTTTGCCAAGACCTTTCCGGAATGCGCGCACACCGCCGTCTCGGTAGCAGCTTCGCCCGCCGCCGTAAAAATTTCATCCGCCACCTCGCGGAATTCCTTCCAATCCGCCATGCCCTCCCGCCAAACCAAGGAGCCCCCGGAAAGAGTGTCGCTCTTTTGCAAAACAATCAAATCAGCCGCAGATACCGGCCCCTTTTGTTTACTGTCTTGTGAATAATACCACTCCATGGGCGCTTATTGTGGAGGTAAAGTCACAAGAGCTCAATTCTTAATTTCTAAATTCGAGTCTCAGCCTCCTTGCACCGGCGGCATGATCGCCAGTTCCTGGCCATCCTTTAACTCTACGTTTCGCTCCACATACTCCATATCCAAAGCCAGCAGGATTTTGCCATCCCAGATCTGTAACCCTTCGTATTTTTCATACAAGTCGGCAAGCACATCCGAGACCAGCCACTGCCGCCCCCCAGCCAATTCTTGCTCGATTTCCGGCGCTCCTACCAAATCTTGTAAAACTGAAAAAAACAATATTCGAATCTTCATCAACTTATTATTTATGTTTATTTTGCACTTCCCAATGTTCGACCTACATAGGTCCACATATTTTCACTAAAATGCTCCTTCAACCTCTGCTGCAAACGCCCGCCGCCATCGATTCCTGCCAACACAACCAGCAAGGTGGAGCCTGAACCCGAAAGCAAAGCCGCATGGGTTTCTCCTTGATCCAACAGCCACATCTTCAAGCGGGCAAGGAAAAGGTACTTCTCATAAACCGGGCGTTCCAAATCATTAACCATCTCGCCCCATGGACACAACTGCGGCGCGTAGGTGACCCCCGGCAGCTCTATCGAAGCCGCTCTATTTTGATAAGCCCACGCCGCACTAACTCCAAAGCCCGGCTTGACCAATAGAATGGGTAACTCGGTTTTAAATTCAACCGGACTGACCACCTCTCCCCGCCCACTGCAATCGCAGGGAGTATCAAAAATAAAAAAAGGCACGTCCGAGCCAATCTGCGCAGCCAATCCCAGCAAGGTTGCTTGATCAAGTTTCAGATCCAACAACTGGTTCACCCCCTTTAATAAAGCGGCCGCATCACTGCTCCCTCCCCCCAAGCCCGCCGCCAGTGGGATTTTCTTATCCAAATGAATACGTAGATCAAAACTCCTCCCGCAGTGTCGCTCCAACAAGCGGAGCGCACGCATCACCAGGTTTCCCTCTCCCACGCCGAGCGAGGCATCGCTGCACTGCAAACCAGCGCCCTGCCCTGACGGCATAAGTTCCAAACTCAACCGATCCGCCAAGGACAAAGCCACCATGCGGGTATCCACCGCATGGAACCCATCTTCACGCCTACCCAAAATACGCAACCACAGGTTGGTTTTTGCTGGCGCAATGATTTCTAATGTTCTCTTAGCCATCAGCCTTTGCCTTTATTCCTGCCAACCCAATACCGCCAACATTCGCCCAGTCAAACCTTTCTCCCGACGATACGAATAATATCTGTCCACCGCGGCAGCCGTGCAAACTCGTTCGTCGTGGATATTTTTCTCCAGCAAACCTGCCGTCCGGCACTGATCTCTAATCGCCGCAGCAAAATCTACCTCATACCAAGGCGGACGAATGCAGGGACTCAGCTGGACTATCAAATTTTGCGGAACACTGCCATACTCGCGTTCCATCAGCTCGATCGCCTGAGGCACGATCTCCTGCTCTGTCCCACATTTCCCCGAATGCAAAAGCGAACATGCCTTGTTTTCCACGTCCACCAAATACACCGCGCAACAGTCCGCAACATAAATCCCCAAAGTCGATCCCTGCACAGAAGTCATCAAACCGTCCGCGTCTGATTGCAAAACCGCACTGCCCTGATCGTCACAGCTGGCAATGAGGCTGCCATGAACCTGCTCCGCCGTCCACAGACGGGAAACATCCACGCCCATACCCGAAAGCAACTCATCATGCTCCGGTTTCAATCGACGCATGGCTTCATCTCTCTCAACAGCCACATCCACACCCGGCACACGTTGCACAAAAGCGTGTCGCAAACCTTCAATTCCCGATAATGCTCTAAATGATTCAACCCACATATTATTGCCTATTCAAAAAAAATCCGCCATTCGCTCGCAAGCGATGACGGATTTTCTCACGATCAATTATTAACTCGGACAATCGTTATTACCAAAATTTTCCAGTCTCCATTTTATACGCCCGCCATGAACTCGCGCAACTGGGGAGGAATCGATTCTTTTTTCTCAACATCTTCCGCTTCTCCGCCGACCATCGCCGAAGTAACACTTCTGGCGATCACATCGCGCAAGCGTTTGACCAACTCGATGCCTTTACGGGAAATCTGAACCATCACCTTACGACGGTCATCAGCGGCATGCAGTCGCTGCACATAACCCAGTTTTTCCAAACGATCCACCAAGCCAGTGGCAGCTGCCGTAGAGTGACCCATTTTCCTGGCAATGTCAGTCATTGTCAGATACTCCTCCTTGGCCAGATAACCCAGCAGGAAAAATTGGGCGTAAGAAACTTTGCCGTCATTCAGTTCGTTCGAGAGATCGAGTAAAAATGATCTCTGGGTGAACATGATAAAATCCGCCAGTTGATCCACGCGATTCGCCACTTCCTTATTTTGTTCTTCAATTACCTGCATTGTCTTTGTCTCCTAATGATTTGGTTTTTTAGCAACAAGAGAATTTAACCAGAAATCCTCATCCTCTGCAAGTATAATTTTAAAATAATCATAATTACCAGAGATACTTTAGTGATATAGTTAATTTATATTAAAAATATTGCCTGCTTACAAGGATTCTTTCGCAAAAATTAAATATAAATTCGATTGGATTGTCATTTTTGAGAAATATTCAGGCAAAACTTCGAAATAACGGCAAATAAATTTATAAATTATTTTTCTACTTTAACTGGGATCCCCAGGTGAGAAGCTCAGCTTCCATAACGGCACCGGTGGACGATAGGCGGTGATCCCCATTGTTTGGCAAATTGCTTACTAAAGATACTCTGAGCACAAAAACCAAGCTCAACGCTTATCAGCGCGACGACCTATACGCCAATCCTGAATACGCTTCGCCTCTTGCAATCTTAAAAATCCAATTCGCTACTCTGTGCAAAAAAGTAGGTGACACCGATGAGGATTTTCCCCAACTTAATAACAACGTCCCGAAATTCTGGGATTAATGATGACCGCCTAGATGAGTTCACTACAAAGAAGCAAAAAAACAAATACCCGAAAAAGTAAATTCTCACACTGGATCCGCTTAATCGGCGGAGTCTTGTTGCTCTGCTCTCAGACAAGCTGCAAGCCAGGCTCAGCCAGTGCAAGCGATCCCAAAACAACAACACCTAATGTGTTGTTCATCGCCATTGATGACTTGTCCAACACCTTGGGCTGCTACGGGGATCCTGTCGCAAAAACCCCTCACCTGGACGGCTTGTCCGCCCGCGGCGTGCGTTTTGACCAGGCCTACTGCCAACTCCCCTTGTGCAACCCGAGTCGCGCATCGGTGATGACCGGACTGCGCCCGGATACGATTCGGGTATACGATCTCGACGCTCACTTTCGCGATACCCTACCCAAGGCGGTTACCCTTTCGGAGTTATTTCGCAACAATGACTACCGAGTCGAGCGGGTCGGTAAAATTTATCACTACAACGTACCGGCAAGCATCGGCACCGACGGTCACGACGATCCGCAAAGCTGGGATCACACCACTAACCCTAAAGGTCGTGACACAGAGGAAGAACACCTGATCACCAATCTCGAACCGCATCGCAAAATCAGCGCCGCGCTCTGCTGGCTCGCTGCGGACGGCACCGATGAAGAACAAACCGATGGCATGGTGGCCACTGAAGCGATCAAAATCATGGAGGCCAATCAGGGCCAGCCTTTTTTTCTCGGAGTGGGTTTTTTTCGCCCCCACACGCCCTACGTGGCTCCCAAAAAATACTTCGACCTTTACCCGATGGAGCAGATCAAGTTCCCTTATGCCCCTGAAAATGACCGTGACGACATTCCTCCCGCTGCTTTTGCCCACAATTGTCCGAATCCCAATTACAATCTGCCGGTCGAAAGGTGCCTCGAAGCAAAACGCGCTTATTACGCCACCGTGTCCTTTGTTGATGCCCAGATCGGTCGTTTGTTCAAAGCCCTCGAGCGCCTGAACCTCGCTGAGAACACTATCATCGTCGTCTGGTCCGATCATGGTTATCATCTCGGCGAGCATCAGGGCATTTGGCAAAAACGCAGCCTCTTTGAAGAGTCCGCCCGCGCCCCGCTGATTGTCTATGCGCCTCAAGCGAAAGGCAACGGCAAGCCCTGCGGGCGGGTCGTCGAATTTGTCGACATCTACCCCACCATTGCTGAGTTGTGCGGCTTGACTCCCCCGACCAAGCTCGAAGGCCAGAGCCTCAAACCACTACTGGACAACCCCGATCGTGACTGGAAAGAAGTAGCCGTCACCCAGGTGCTTCGACCAGGCGAAGATGGCAAGATGATCATGGGACGCAGCATCCGTACCGAGCGATGGCGTTATACTGAATGGAACGGTGGCGAAGCCGGCACCGAACTATACGATCACTCCGCCGACGCCAAAGAATTCACTAACTTGATTGACTCGGTTCAGGCCAAAGACGTCATCCCCAAGCTAAAAAAAATATTATACCAACGAGCTCAAGCAGGACCACCTCCATCCCCAGTGAACCCCAAGCGCCTGTAAAATCTGGCACTTCATTTTTAGGACTGAACCGCTCTTCAGCTCTCCCCACACGAAATTATTTCGTTGCACAACGACAAAGCTTTGCTTAATTCATTTATTATGAAAACGGAAAAACAATCCCCATTGCAAGCACGTCGCCATTTTTTAAAAGGAGCTGCAGGAATGATCGGCATAGGTGCCGCTGCTCCGATGATCTTACCCTCATCCGTATTGGGAGATAAAAAACGCAGCGCAGCCAGTGAGAGAATCACCGTGGGAGTGGTGGGGCTGGGAGCCCGGGGTTTTGTTAATCTCGAAGGCATGATGAAACTTCCCGACACCCAGATCGTCGCCCTTTGTGATGTCGATACTTTTCACTATCGGGAGAATGCCAGTCGCAAAGGTCGCGCCTACGGACTCGAACCTGCAAAAATGGCTGTGGGGAGTTACTACGCAAAAAAGAACAACAGCACTCAAACAAGCACTTGCGACACCTACAGCGACTACCGTGAACTCTGTGCGCGCAAAGATATCGATGCCGTGGTAGTCGCCACCCCAGATCACTGGCATGCGCTGTGTACCCTTGAAGCTCTACGCTCAGGCAAAGACATCTACTGCGAAAAACCGGTAACCCATCTTTTTGCCGAAGGGCAGGCAGTTTATCGAGAAGTCGCCAAACAAAAAGCCATCTTTCAAACTGGTTCCCAGCAACGCTCCAGCAAAGAGTTCCACCAAGCAGTCGAACTGGTCATCAATGGTCACTTAGGAAAAATCACACGCGTCGAAGTAGGCTTACCCGAAGGGTACCGTGAGGCCAAAGGCAGCATCACTGTAGAAGAACCCCCAGCGAATCTTGACTACGCCATGTGGTGTGGTCCTAGCCCTGCTCTCCCCTACATGCGAGCTCGGCATCATCGCTGGTGGCGTGGTCATCTGGCCTACGGAGGTGGCAACATCATGGACTTCATCGGTCATCACAACGACATCAACCACTGGGCGCTCGGTCTGGATTCAAGTGGCCCTTTAAGTGTCGAAGCGGTGAACTGGAAATTCTCACCAACTGAAGTTTACAACACCCCAATGGATTATGAAATCCGCTGTGAATACCCTGGCAACATCGATGTGTCGATAGCGTCATCCCACCCAGGCGGCATCAAATGGATCGGAAAAAATGGCAGTTGGATCTATGTCACCCGAGGTAAACTGGAAGCATCCAATCCAGCATGGATTGCGAAAGGTTATGACGCAGGGGCTAAAAAAGCCTACAAGTCTCCTGGTCATCACCGTAATTTTGTGGATGGCATCAAATCCCGCAAAGCCTGCATTGCACCTGCAGAAACAGCGCATCGATCAGTCAGCCCGGGTCATTTAGGCTACGTATCGCAAGCTGTGGGCAGGAAGTTGAAATGGGATGCTGCGAAAGAACAGATCATCGGAGATCAAGAAGCTCAGAAGCTATTAACAGAAGTGCCCTATGTCGGAGACTGGAAGCTGGGCTGAGTCAGATAAATTTTAACCACCTCAGAAAAACTCACCAAAGCTCGACAAGTCAGCCCTTCTCTCCCTAAGTATTATCTTGGGAAAAACCCGGCTCCTCAGGGGCAGGAGGCGCAGGCGGTGCTGGTTGCGGACGATTACGGCTCGTAGTGCTAGTTGATGTCGAGGTATTATTCGAAGTATTTTCCTCCGTCACCCCACTGGAAGTAACCGCAGAGTTTTTACGACGCACGATTTTAAACATACGCTCTGCCAAGTGACGACGGCGCGGTTTGAAGACACTAGCCAACATGCTGCGCATTTCTCCCTGACCCCAGGGAATCTCGATACTCACTGAAGCCAACCAGTTGTCGCGATAAAGCTGCTCACTTTCAAACCAAGTAGTGCCTATCACCAGGTTGGGCACTGGCCGGGCTTCAACCCCTATACGCCAGCCCTCGATATTAGAGGTCGCCTTACGGTCACCAGTGAAGCCATAATAACCACCGATCAATTGCAAATCCATATACTTGTCGATACCCGGCACCAGAAGTGCCAGCTCTACATCCCAACCTTCCAAAGCTTCTTCATATGTTTCAAACACACTGCGAGTCGTCGTCGTCGTCTTAGTCGTCCTGACGGCTCTGGATGATGCACTCGTGCTCGACGACGTGCTGCTCGAAGTCGTGGTGCGACGGCTGATAACATTTTCATCGCTTAAAGGAATGTAGTAATTTGCCCGAAATTCAATGTAGCGCGATCCTGCCTCCAAACCCAAACCCGCTTGCCAAAAATTCCCGCCATTGCCCGTGCTCGCATAATCGATGAAGGCATTGGCTCCGATAAACACCCCCTCCCCCAACAAACCGGGATCAGTCACGCTCATCGCCTCGCTGACACTTTGATTGCTGAACAAACGGCGATAACCCAAACCTAAAGAAGCTCCCAATTCACCGCCACTCGCCCATGTATTGTAAGATTCCACAAAAAAGGTCGACCCATCCATGGTGCCCCCTTCCCCAATGGTATTATTCCAAGGATACAAAAAGAACAAGTTTCCCTCGACAAACTCACCATTGAACTTCACCCCCTTGCCCACATTGCCAGCCGTCCAGGCGGGGTCGAGGCTGACTTCTTCAACCGCTTTAGCGCTCACCTCTCCGGCTTGCGACGAAGTGACAAATAGCGGGGCCGAGCAAAGAGCAAGCGCCAGAGTAGTACAGATACGTTTCATAGAAGAATTTGGTTCAGGAGACAACGAGTTGGACTACAGAAAAGCTCAGCTTTCATCTACATAGTTCGTTGCCATCCAGCTATAAGTAAATTCTCCAACTATGTCAATTTTTTCCTAACAATACAAGAGACTAGGAAAAAATACCCATTCCTTACTCCTTATCTTTTTTTCTGCACGATCACGATGATCAGAAGAAAAAGGAAAGCTCCCAGAAAAGCCGCGATCAAATCCTGCAGACTGACCGCAAAAGTACCCAAGCCAAGATCTATACGAAATAACTTGAACAAACCTCCTCCGATCAACGCCCCCACCAGACCAATACCCAAGTTACGCCAGCGACCATACCCTTCCCGACTACGCTTTACCAACATTCCCACCACCGGCCCCGTCAAAGCGCCCACCACAAGCCATACAATAATTTCGCTGATAGAAAACTCCATAGACAGTGTATCAGAACACAGCTTGCTCAAAAACCCAAATAAGAAAATCCCGCTTTTTCAGTTTTCACTCCCCCTATTACTTAATCGTAAATTTGTTAATAAAGTTGCAAAAACATAATCGCAATTTTGCTTGATTGTTTTACCCAAAACATGAAATAATCCCATCAAGTTTCCTTGGGGGGAAATATCAGCCTCACTCAGACACAAGTCTGGTGGGGCTGTGACTTTTCATCTACCCACCCTTCTTTCACCGCTCATGCTCTTCGAGAATATGCATGCAGCGCCAAAAAACACTGGCGATTTCCTCTATATCGCGCCAAAGTTCTATTGTGTTTCAAGTTATTTTTAATGAGATCAGTGCAGCGGAGTTATCTCAACTGCCCACTTTGACCCAACTGGAGTTACTGGATGAATTCCAGGTCACGCCTGATGATCTGGAAAATCCGGACGGCGATAAATTCGGGCTATTACAGCGTGACCACAAAAACCTGTTCAGATACCGGGCTAAAGATGTGCGCATCTATTTCGAAGCCACCGAAGAGGGCATCCTGGTTCATCGGGTGCTCAACAAAAACACCTTCCAAGACTTTCTCTTTCGCACCAATCTGCCATTATCCGAAGATGAGGCTTTGAGCCAATCAAAGGTTTTCTGGCAATTGATCGAGGAAGGTGAAAACGCCCGGCGGACCTGAACATTCTCCCTCCACCCGGCAGCTACGCTCTAAAGCCAACCTACTCTAATCACGCATGAACTACTTTGATCAATTAGATCATGACGAAACTTTCCGTCATCAAAACTTCCCCGTCACCCGGGAGCGCATTTTTCTCGCCCACGCAGCAATCACCGTTTTACCCAAAGCCGTGGAGCAGGCGATGCACGATTTCAACCACAACTACGCCACGGGTGACATCGATTTCACCGCCGTGCATTTGAGCGAAATGGATGCCGCGAGGGAATCTGCCGCCCGGCTGCTCGGCGCATCCGCCAATGAAATTGCCCTGCTCGGCCCGACTTCCCTCGGACTCAATCTGGTCGCCAACGGCCTGGACTGGCAAGCTGGCGATGAAGTGGTCTGTTACCTCGATGACTACCCCGCCAATGTTTACCCCTGGCAGCACCTGCAAGAGCAAGGCGTCAAAGTCGTTTACCTCGAGCCTGGACTATCCGGCGAAATCACGCCTGAATTGGTAAATCACGCCCTCACCCCGCGAACCCGACTGGTATCTCTCGCCTCCTGCCACTTCCTCAGCGGCTACCGTATCGACATTGATGCCATTGGTCGGCTGCTGCATGATCGCGACATTCTATTCTGCCTCGACGCCATCCAGACCTGCGGAGCTTTTCCTATTCCCATCGAGCACGTGGATTTTCTCTGTGCCGACTCCCACAAATGGATGCTCGGCCCTGCCGCCGCCGGTATCTTTTATGTGAAAGAAAAGCATTTTGACAGATTAAAACCTACCCTACACGGAGCTTGGAACGTAAAATGCCCTGATTTTGTCGCCAAAACACAAATTCAATATGAAGCCGGCGGACGTCGTTACGAACCCGGTGTATTGAACTTTTCCGGTATATTTGGAATGAAAGCCGCTATTGATTTGATCAATACCATCGGGGTAAAAAACATCGCCAAGCGCATTTTATCTCTTAAAAAGCACCTTGTCAGCGGACTGGAACAACGAAATTGCCAGATTTTGCCCCCTTCAGAAGGATCCTCGGCTACAGGAATCACCACTTTCATCAAGCAGGATGCCGCCTGGATGCGGCGTTGTTTTCGCCATTTGGCAGAGAAAAATGTCGCCGTCTCACTTCGCAGTGACCGCCAAGGGCAGAGCTACATCCGCTTTAGCCACCATTTCTACAATACTACAGCCGATTTCGACCGTGTATTCGCCTATCTGGACGAAATAAAATAGCTGTGCAGAATGCACGCATAGGGACTTGACGAAGGCGATGACAGAACTAGCTTCCATCGCGTGCCGTTTTCCTGTATAATGGCGACGTTAACTGTAGATACTCTACTCATTATTTAACTAAATTCCGCAAGGTCGAAACCGTGGATATTAAAGAAATCAAACAAATCATCGAGCTCATGAACGAGAATGAGCTCACTCATTTTCACCTCGAGCGAGATGGCGACAAAATCAAATTGCAGAAAGGCGGCGATTTAGAAGCCCTGCAACAGGCCCTGTCCACCATGGCACCTGCCCCAATGGCAGCCGCGGCTCCCGCAACCGCAGTCGCTGCTACAGAACCAGCCGCAGCCGATCCCAATGCACTCGCCGCTGGAGAAGTTGAAATTCCCTCCCCAATGGTGGGCACTTTCTACCGAGCTGCAGACCCCGAAGCCGGCTCATTTGCCGACATCGGTGACGAAGTGGGTGAAAACAGCACGGTATGCATCATCGAAGCCATGAAGGTGATGAACGAAATCAAAGCCGAAATACAAGGTACCGTCACCAAGGTTCTGGTCGAAAACGGCACCCCGGTTCAATATGGAGAACCCCTGTTCCGGGTAAAAACCTCCTAGTTGGCAACTCGCCGATTCAAGATTCAGCCGCTTCGATCCATCCCAGCCATGTTTCAAAAAATTCTTGTAGCCAATCGTGGAGAAATCGCCCTCAGAGTGATTCGAGCCTGTAAAGAATTGGGCATCAGCACGGTTGCTGTTTATTCAGAAGCCGACAGCGATTCGATGCACGTGCAACTGGCCGACGAAGCCATCTGCATCGGACCCGGCCCCAGTGCCGAAAGTTACCTCAAAGTTGACGCCATCATGAGCGCCGCCGAGATAGCTAACGCCGATGCTATTCATCCTGGCTACGGCTTTCTAGCAGAAAACGCACGCTTCGCAGAAATTTGCGGAAGCTGCAATATCAAATTTATCGGACCCTCACCCGAAGTGATCACCATGATGGGTGACAAAAACATGGCGCGAGCCATGGCGGTCAAACACGGTGTTCCAGTGACCCCGGGCAGCCCGGGCATCGTCCCTACCGTGGAAGAAGCCCTTATAGTGGCAGAGGAACTGGGTTACCCGGTTATGATCAAAGCCACCGCAGGTGGAGGAGGCCGCGGAATGCGACCCGCACAGGATAAAGATGAATTGCCATCGATGTATCAAGCAGCCAGAGCTGAGTCCAAAGCTTGTTTTGGTGAAGATGATGTCTACATCGAAAAGCTAGTTCTCAACCCGCATCATATCGAATTTCAAATCATCGGCGACAGCCATGGCAATGCCGCACAACTCGGCGAGCGTGACTGCTCACTGCAACGACGCAACCAGAAAATCATCGAAGAAACGCCTTCTCCCCTGATCAGCGAAGAATTGCGCCAACGCATGGCAGAGGCCTCGGTCAACCTCACCCGTGAGATTGGCTATGAAAACTGCGGCACCATCGAATACCTGGTCGATGATGAAGAAAATTTTTACTTCATGGAAATGAATACTCGGATTCAGGTCGAGCATCCGATCACCGAAGAAGTCCGGGGATGTGACTTGATCAAGGAACAAATCCATGTCGCTGCAGGTAAACCCATCTCCGATCACGTTCGCAACAGCGTCGTGAGAGGGCACTCGATTGAATGCCGGATCAACGCCGAAGATCCCTACAACAACTTCGCTCCCAGCCCTGGGAAAATCGAGCTTTTCTACGCCGCCGGCGGACGCGGTGTCCGGGTAGACACTCATGTTTACAGTGGATACAGCGTGCCACCCTATTACGACTCGATGATCGCCAAACTGATTGTCACCGCATCCTCTCGTGCAGGCGCCATCGCCCGCATGAACCGTGCCTTGAACGAATTTTTAGTAGAAGGCATCAAGACAACCATTCCTTTCCAATCTTCGATCCTCAACCACCCCGACTTCAAGGCCGGCACCTATGATATCGGTTGGGTAGAGAACTTCATCAACTCGCAGCCTGATCCACCCGAAGCATCAGCCGCCGAATTGGATTCTTAATATCCCGCCAAACAGTGCAAAGCAGCGCCGAAATACTTCCTGGCTAATGAAAGCGATCAGCGACTGTTTCCTATACGGCATCCTCGACGGTGATTACACCCCAAGAGAACAAGCCTGTGAAACTGTGACCAAAATGCTCGACGGCGGCATTGACATCCTGCAGCTGCGCGCCAAAAACTGGTCGATGGATGAAATCAGCCAAACCGCCCGCGCCATTCACCCGCTAAGCCAGGCTGCCGGAGTATCCCTCATCATCAACGACTACCCTGAAATCGCACGCGACATCGGAGCCGAAGGTGTTCATGTGGGACAGGACGATCTTTCAGTGAAAGAAGTCCGTGAAATGCTCGGATCAAAAATACTGCTGGGCCTTTCAACCCACAGCATGGCACAAGCTCAAAACGCCGCTACTCAGGATGTTGACTATATTGGCTTCGGACCGCTGTTCAGCACCGCAACCAAACCCGACTATCAACCTATCGGCACCAAGGAAATCGCCCAGGTTCATCAAGAGAATCCGCACTTGCCTGTTTTCTGTATCGGTGGCATCAAACAACAAAATGCTGCCGCAGTGCTCGAAGCCGGCGCGCGGCGCCTCGTTGTGGTTTCCGGCATTCTCCAAGCAGCGGATATCGAAGATTACACCCGCCAGCTCAAATCTTTACTCTAATCAAAAACTTAATCCAACTATCATGAGTGTACTAATATCCGGTTCCATCGCCATCGATCACGTCAAAACCCCGCACGACGAACATCAAAACCTGCTTGGAGGATCCGCCTCCTTTGCCGCCATCGCCGCCAGCTTTTTCAGCCCGGTGAATTTGATCAGCATCGTCGGTGCGGATTTTCCAGAAAGACATATCGACCTGTTCAAATCCCGCGACATCAACCTAGACGGGGTGCAATTCTCTGACGGTGAAACCTTCCGCTGGAGCGGCGAGTATTTCGACGACATGAACACCCGCGAAACCCTCGACGTGGCGCTCAACGTGCTGGAGGAATACCAACCCAAACTACCCGAGTCCACCCAGGATTCCCGCATTGTGCTGCTCGCCAATGACAGCCCCGACAATCAACACTCCGTCCTCGACCAGCTCGGCAACCAACCCAACTTTGTCATCGCCGACACCATGGACTTGTGGATCACCGTCGCCAGAGAACGCCTATTGGAACTCCTGCCTCGCCTCGATCTGTTAGTGCTCAACGATGGCGAAGCCAAACTTCTGCTCGAAACCGGCAATCTGGTCGAAGCAGGGCACCGCTTGCTTGAAATGGGACCCAAATTTGTCATCATCAAAAAGGGCGAACACGGAGCCATGCTGTTTGGCAAGAACCGCTTTTTCACCTGCGGAGCCTACCCGCTGCTCACCCTCCACGACCCAACCGGAGCCGGCGACTCATTCATCGGCAGCATGGCGGGGTACCTGTGCCAGCTCAATAAATCCGAACTCGACTTCGACCACCTCACCGGAGCCATCGCCCGTGGCACCATCATCGCGGGTTACTCTTGCGAATCATTCAGCACCCACCGCCTACAGCAGCTCTCCACCGAGGAATTCGAAACCCGTTTGGAAGAGTTTCGTCAATACTCGACCTTTTCATAAGCTTAGGAGGCGCGCCCTAAACCTCATTTACCCGTTCCAGAACCAGCCTTTTTTACAGGAGCTGGTTTTTTTGTCGCCGCTTTGCCCGGCTTCGCTTTCAGCTCTTCCTGCTTGGACTCCGATACCACCAAAGCTACCGGCTCACCCAATATTTCCGGTTGGGTGTCGAAGACATAAAGATCCAATACCACCAGAACCCGAGCCAGATATTCTCTCAACCGGGCTTTGAATGAATGTTTCAAATCAACCGGCGCGCTACTGAAGGCAATCGCATCCAACCCCGCATGACGGGCGATGAACAAGGCGCGATATACATGGAAGCCGTCCGAGATGATCGTGACTTTTTCCAACTGGTAAACCTTTTCTGCCCGGATAATGGAATCCAAAGTGCGCAAGCCGGAATTATCCGAACGGATCACCTGTGGCCCCACCCCCAAGCCAACCAACTTGGCTGTCATATCGCGTGGCTCATTATAATATTTGGAAGCACCGTCACCACTGACCAGCAAAACCCTCACTTTGCCCTCTTGGTAAAGTTCCGCCGCCGCTGCCATGCGGTTCTCAAAATGTGGGTTTGGACTGTCAGGCGCCACTTTTTTGGACGTCCCCAATACCAGGCCAATGGTATTAATTTTCACCTCATCGATTGAATCATATACCCTCGATTGCGTCGAAAGAAGCACCCACCAATTGCAAAACAAGACGAACAACCCTATTAGCAATATGAAAATCGCCGCCAGCCTGAATAATAGAGAACGTTTTTTCTTTTGCGACATTTTCCCCTTCCAGACAAACAATTGACCCAGCAGCATTGAGAAAAACAAACTTCAGCAAAAGCTAAAGAATGATTCCCTACTGGAAACTACACAAGATCTGCCATATTTCATTATTTACCTGCCTATGAATACCACCTTTCGAGTCTTTTCCTATTTGCGCCGCTACCCCTTGCTCGGCTCGACGCAAATGTTCTGCGCCGTATTGATGACGCTACTGATGTTAGTCTTCCCACAAGTGACCAAACACATCGTCGGCGAAGTTATCCCCAACGGGAACAGTAGCGACCTGATCACCGCAGCCATGATCGCCCTCGCAGCTTTTGCTGGCACTAATCTCTTCAACTCCCTACGCATCGTCATCAACAACACTTTCGAGCAACGAGTGATCTACGACATCCGCTCCGATCTCTACCAAAAGTTGCAACGCCTGCCAATGCGCTGGTTCGACAACAAACGCACCGGAGACGTCATGACTCGTGTCACCGAGGATGTCACCGCCATGGAGCGTGTATTGATCGATGGCATCGAGCAAGGTGTTGTCGCCATCCTCCAGATTATCGCCTTCGGCCTCTGGATGGCGTGGCAAAGCCCGGCACTAGCAGGCATTGCGCTGATCCCGCTGCCCTTACTCATCGCTGGCGCTTTTATCTACACCCTTACCGCCCCCCAACGCTACCGCCAGGTGCGCAGCGCCACCTCGGATATGAACTCGCTCTTGCACGACAATCTCGACGGCATGCAGCAGATCAAAACCTTCACTCGAGAGAAGTCTGAACTGGAAAATTTCAACCAATCCAGCGACCTCGTTCGAAGAGCGGCTCTGCGTGTGATGAAAATCTGGGCGATCTACAGTCCCGGCATGGAACTCTGTCGTAATCTTGGTTATGTGCTCGTGCTCGGCTTCGGTGGTTACTGGATGATCACCAACGCTCACGGCTTCACTCCAAGCAGTATCGGAACCCTAACAGGATTTCTCGTCTCATTATCACTCTTTTACGATCCCATCACCCGGCTGCACCAACTCAACCAGATCATCCAACAAGGGCGCGCTGCTGGAGAACGGGTTTTTGAAATCATCGACGCCGAAGCAGAGCCCGGTATCGACGAAGGCATCGAACTCCCCCTGCCCGTGCGCGGACATGTGATGCTGAAATCCGTCGGTTTTTCCTACAATCAGGATTTGCCTACCCTGAAAGATGTTTCCATCGAAGCCAAACCCGGACAGACCATCGCCTTGGTAGGCCACACTGGTGCGGGGAAATCAACCATCATCAATCTGCTCAACCGTTTTTACGAATACGATTCCGGGACTATCAGCATCGACAGCCTGGATATCCACAACGTGAAAAAATCGTCCCTACGCGCCGCCATCGGTTACGTAACCCAGGAATCCTTCCTGTTTAACGGATCGATCCGCCACAATCTGGAACTCGCCTGTACCGAAACCCGTAATGACGAACAACTCTGGCACGCCCTTGATGTCGCCAACGCGCGTGATTTTGTTGAACGACTACCCGAAGGGCTCGAAACCAACGTCGGCGAACGCGGAGTCAAACTCTCCGTCGGTGAAAAACAACGCATCTCCATCGCCCGCGTGGTGCTGAAAGCCCCGCCCATCCTGCTGCTTGACGAAGCCACTGCAAGTGTCGATACAGAAACCGAAAAGCTCATTCAGGACGCACTGGAAAACTTGATGACCGACCGCACCAGTTTTGTCATCGCTCATCGCCTCTCCACCGTACGCAATGCCGATTGCATCTACGTCATGCATCGCGGCCAGGTCATCGAACAGGGCAGCCACGAAGAACTAGTTGAAAAAGGCGGCCACTACGCCACCCTCTCGCGCACCTCCCTGATTGCCGAAACCAAAACCGATGGCTGAACGGTAGTCGCTTTAATCCCGCTCCAGATGTTGCAACAAGTTCCATTAGCCCTGCAAACCTACATGCTTGTTTACGCTCTCTTTATGCTAGCCGCCGGCCTGTTGATCATCAAAAATTACACTCGTTACCAGCTATTCACCCCGGACTACTGGCGTTTCATTTTCACCCCCGTCAAAATAGCCATCTACATTGCCGGGACTCTCGCCCTGCTGCTACCCGTCAACTATCTCAACTTACACTCCTGGGACCACACCATCGCCCTGTTCCAACCTTTTTTCACCTATCTCACCGCCCCTTGGGCCGTAGCCGTTTTTTACCGCACTTACAAGCGCCGCTCTCCTTGGGACGAGACTTTTGTAGCTTGCATTTTACTCTTTTTTTGCGGTTCCTGGTCAGTAGAGATTTATCTTTTATTCAGAGACGGCTTCTACATGCCTGATTGGCTCTTCAACATTCCAATCGGAATCACCTGCTACGTAGCCGCCGGATTAGTCTGGAATATACAGTGGCGCAACAGCCAAGGCCGCTACGCCTTCATCGATAACGATGAAAAGCACCCCCGCTAATCAATTCCACCATCTCCACGCCCCCACTCAACTTAAATATTGAGTGAGGTCTGACCCTTTACCGACTCATGACCTTTTATCGACTCAAGTGAAACCCGCCCATTTGCGGCCCACAACTTTAATATTGCATGAGGCCTGACCCTCTCCCGCTTTCCCAACCTCCTTGCAACCCAAGCCCAAAGGGCTGCCCCTATGTCAGCCCCGGACAACGTCCGGGGTAAAATTCATCCTCATTTTCAGCACCCCCGGTGCGGCCCTAATCCTTCCGCCCCTCAATTCTATCTCCAGCACGCACAAGTATGGTTTTGCTTGGGGAATCTCCCCTGACCTCTCGACCTAATGTCATCGCAATTAATCCCAAATTGAATTATTTCCACCAATAAAAAATAACTTTTAAGCTGGAAAATTTGGACGTATCTGACATGATCAGCTTATGAAGCAGGCAATAACCTTTTTACTGACCTTTATTCTTTCCCACCTTATCCTCCAGTCAGGCTTTTCGCAAGATCCGACACCCGTTTTCGAAGCCGCTGATGGCCAGGCTATCACTGCCAAGCTCGGCCAAAGAATCACCGTGAGGGGCACGGTCACCGAAGTCAGAAAAACCAGCAGCGGCACCAACTTCATCAACTTTGAAAACAGCGACTTTTATTTGGTGACCTTCAAAAGTGATTTGACCGCTTTTGAAAAGGGCGAGCCCGCTGAACTTTACCAAGGCAAACACCTCGCAGTCACCGGAGTGGTTTCAACCTACAAAGGGAAACCTCAAATGAAACTCGCCCACCCTGACATGGTCAAAATAATCACTGGCGACGCCCCACTGCCTGCAGGCAAAAAGCAGTCCAAGCAAGTGAGCAAAAAGACCAAGCCTAAGACTACAAGCTCCAAAAGTGAAAGTAAAAGCAAAACCAGCGAACAAAAAAAGAAGGCCACCCCCGTCAATGCTAAAAAATATTTCAAATAGGTAGTCCTCCCCTCTCCCCAAAAAAGCAATCCCCTTGTTATTTTTTCACAGCATGCGGAGGCTTTGCTTTAGTCTTACCCGCCCCCATCGACAGCCCCCGGGCGACATCTTGCAAAGTGCCTTCGTCGAGATTGAATATCGTAAAACCTCCGGTGCCCACTTGGCGATTCAGCTCAATTTGACCAACCACCCGATCCGCACTCTGGGTTTTACCGCGCAACGAAACCCCTATGCCTGGATACAAGGGAAACCCTTTGGGCAACAGGGCTTTCTGCTCAATGATCCAATCCAGATATTTTTCATCATTGTCAGTATAATCCATTGGGCAGAGGAAATCGACATAACCCTCTTTAGCCCATAGTGGCCAATCCTGGGCGACCCACTGACGGCATCTGGGATAATCACGAAACACCGCCGCCGATATTTTGATACCCGGACGAATGATCCGTGCCTGCTCACTCACCGCTTTGACCAATTTAGTGATTTGCGCACAACGCCAATCCGTATAAGCCTCCTTGAGCGCCCCGTCATAACAATCCGCCGGCCAGTTTTTCACCCTATTCCCGGTATCCGCTTCAAATTTTTTGCGACTGTATCCACTGAAGTCATTTCTAGAGTTAGGGTAGCGAATGTAATCAAAGTGAAACCCGTCGATATCATAGTTACGCACCACTTCCAAAATTGACTCCAGTTCCATCTTGAAATTATCCGGATGCGCTGGATTGAGCCAATCTCCCGGCTCGCCCTCAACATCCACTTGCAACCGGTCAGCCGCACGCAGCTTTTTCACATACGCTTCAGGCACATTATGCCCAAGATTATAATTCACCTTCCACACATGAACCTCGATGCCGCTTTTATGCGCAGCCTCGACGCACTGCTGGATTTGATCTCCGTAATTTTCAAAAGTTTTTGACCTGGGCAATACATCGGAAGGGTAATGCGCCACCCCACCCCACAACATATTGGGCAAAATCATATTCAAACCTGCTGCTGCCATTTCATCCGTGGTGCGCTGCCAGTCTCCGGGATAGGCTCCGGTGCCAGAATGATTCCAAAACGCACGCGCTTCCACCTCCCGACTAGGTTGTGAACTCAGATAAGCATCCGCAAACAAGGTGCGGGCACGCTTGGCAGCTTGCAACGCAACAAAACCCTGATTACCTGCCAACAACTCTTTCGACCGCGCCATCTCACCTTGCGCTTGGACAAACAACTTCTCTCCCGCCTTGCCTTTCACCACTTCAGCAAGCTCGGCAACTGACTGGCAGTGCCCCGTTTTTTCTGCCAAAACCCAGCTATTACCTGCCGCCTCTTGCCAAATCTGCGGATACAATTTCCCCAATAAAGCCAGCAGCATCGCCTTTTTGTTCGACCAGTCATCAGCAAGAATAATATGGCTAAAAAAGACGCCACGATCACTGACCAGCAAAGCTGCTTTCCCCGTCGCTTTACCCTCGCCATCCAGCCAGCGCCCAATCACCCGTGCCTGATGCCCACTGGGTACCGCTGTTTTTATATTCCATGAAACCTGTCCCACCTTGGCGGGCAAACCGGGCACCTCTTTATTCTCAAATTGTAAAGCAGAAAAATCACCCGGCTTCTTTTGGGCAAAATAATCGGCTATTTTAAATCCCAAAATCTCGCCCAACTCAGCATCCAGGCTATAACAGGCAAAGATTTTTCCACCATTTTCAACCAAATTTCCGAGTGCGGCCAGAGCCTCACTCCCCAAGCGAGGGTTATGCGGCAAAATAACCAACGGTCGTTCACCCAATGCTCCGCTAACCAAAGATCCTGTATCAATAAAATCACTGCCCACTCCACTCTCTCTTAGCATCTGGGCGATGCGCTCAGCAACAGCTTGTGATGTTTTAAATTCTGAATTCTCAGCATCAGGCACAACAATCGCAACCTGATTCCAAAAAGCCTCAAGCTTGCCAAGATCAAAAGCACTGTCCTTGGCATTTTTTTCAGAGCGCCAGATCGATATTCGTATGCTATCAATCTGATCCCAACCCGCCGGGGTGCCTTCCTCAGCAAAATCCTCTTTGTTGAAAACCAGCTTACGCCAGCCCGACTTGCGCAGATACGCTCCCCCGCTGTACCAACCTTGGCCACTATGAAAATACAAACTGACCCTTGAGTCCACTTGCTCTCCATCGCCCTTCACCTGAATCGCGAATGAAGTCGCCACCGCTAGATCCAGGTCGATCTTCCGATCCATAGTGATCCGAGCGCTTTCTAACTTCGACGCAAACGGCGCAGCCCAACGAACCGTCTTGTTCTGTTTCCCTGCTATTACCTCGGCAAGAGGATCTCCACTGTGCATGGGGTGCCAGTTTTTTCTCAATTTCGGCGTATCGGAATAGTCAAAACTATCAAGAGTTAACGATACCGCCGGCTCCAGCGCCCTCACTTGATGCAAGCTCAGCAACAAAATAATAAAAAGCCCACTGATCAATCTTGTTTTGTGCGAATCGTATTTCATAACAGCTAACAATAATGCCCAATATCCCAAACTACACCACCAACAAATTTACGAACTGAATCATGCTCACTTACCCACCCAATCCAAAAATAACTGATCCAAAGCTTGCCAATCTTTTACCCGACTGCCTTCCTGAGCCTCGGCAGCCTCTTCAAAATGCGCTAGTTGAAGAATAATCCATTGCTGTAAAATCGAAGGGAGTTCAATAACATGCCCCTCCAAAGCCGTTTCTTTTTGCAGGCGAACTTCACAAATTTGCTCAATCACATCAGCAGGCGCAAGTTCGGCATCCAATAAGTTTTGAAAATCCGTAGGCGGCATGCTGCCCTTTCCCTCAATCCAAGCACAGCAAAAAAGCGGCCTAACGACATAAAAGAGCTTCTTAATTCCTATTCGGCCTTGATCATTGTGCTTCCCATACACCTTCTTCGCCATGCATAGATAATGATGCATAGCCTTTTGCGGATTAAAAAAATCCGCGACCATTACCGCAAGTTCCTGCTCAAAACCGTCTGCCGAATAATAAATTTCAGGGCTATCCAACCACTCATTCAAGGACAAATTGCAGCCATAAAAAAGTCGTAAAGTCTTCCTCAGATCCCATCCCGCCAAATCCAGATCACCCGGCAAAAACCTATCGATGAAATCTTTTTCATCATTCAAACCCAAATACCAATCTTTCGGATGGACATAGATAAAACGTATGTCGTAATCGCTGTCTGGAGAGGCAAAACCCCACGCCCGCGAACCGGATTCACAAGCGTAGAGAACTCGAATGTCACATTCGTGTTCTAAAGCGC
>JAJRVS010000396.1 GCA_024277195.1 Verrucomicrobiota bacterium
CGGGACGGCTTATCATAGTTGTCCATCGAATCATCCACCTCGTAGCCCCCTTCACGAATCAGACGCTTGGATGCAATGTAACCAGGAGCATCGTTGGTATAAGCGCTTACCCAGAGTTTGCTCTGGTCGAGTTCCCGCTTCAATCGCAGGGTGTAGTCGATCACAACCTCTCCTGCTAAAAAGACCATTGCCAGGTCTTCTCCGAATGCCCAGGTCTGGATAGGGTAATCGAATGACTGCGGAATTTTTTCACCTCGATCCAGGCGATCAAGCATCAACTGGGCGTGAAAAGCCCGGCGTTTGTTATCCTTGAGCCGCTCGGTCAGTTCCTTTCGGTCGGGCACGTGCTCAAAAGCAAGTTTGATACTGTTCAATCGAGTTTGCGGAAGAACATTGAGAGCAGTCCGTTTACCTGCCAGTAGTTGGTCGACTTCGTCAGCGACCGCCGTCCCGTGTTTATCAACCATAGCGGAACCACTCGATGCCCCCCGGTTTTTGGGATTGGCATCACCCCCACTGCCGATCGAAACCAGCGCGATACTGCCCGGATGACGCTTTTCAATCGTGCGCGCCGCAACCCCTGCCCAGTCACCGTGGATCTTGTTGAACTTCCCCCCGTAAGTGGTGCAATGGCAGGCATAATTCACCATAACCGCCCTCAGCGCTCCATCGGGTTTTGTCACCACGATGACAGGCAAAGAGTGGTCAACCGGCCCCTTCGGATTCGGACGCATCCCCATCCATTTGCCATCGACAATACGTCGCCGATTGACCGCAAAATCGACTTTTCCCTGACTCCATGAAACATAAGCAGGTTCACGAGCCGCCAATGCTTCCAGCGCCACCTGCTCCAAACGAAGCAACAGTTGCTCCGTATAAGCCGTGATTCTAGCCATTTGATCATCTGGCAGAAATTCTGAGAAATGAGTCTCATTCAAAAACCCGGCTACACTGGGGCCGGTATGGGTGTGAGTGGCACAGACGGTTATTCGCGAGCGCTCGATCCCTGCTTTTTTGTGCAACGTTTTTGCCAGTTTGTCGACCAGGTAAGCCGGTATTCCTATCAACTCGGTGGTAATCAAAATCGAAGGCCCGTCTTTATCATCACCAAAGGCAAGTGCAGACGCCTTCAACCTGCCAGCTACCCCTATCGATTCCACTTTGCGGGTGGCGTAACCGCAAAGACGAATGGGGCCATCCGGAGTAATGTCAACTTGCGCCACACCAACGGACATGAGCTTGCCCGAATCATTGCCAGCGAACGCCATTGTCGCAGTGCAACAAAGCACCAGAAAAAAGAGGGTTATTTGTTTATTCATTTTTAGTATTTTTTTCTGACTTGCCCGATCTTTCCGCAGGTAGGGCTATTTTCCATCCGGCCCGTAGTCTCTTCGTCAGTTTCTTGATCAATTCACGATTTTCGGGGCGATTAGCCACGTTCTGATTTTCTTCGGAATCATTCTGGTGATCATATAATTCAACCACTCTGAAGTCGCCTTTCGAATTCGTCCATTCGGTGAACCTATATCGTTCGGTTTTCATCGAACGCCCCATTACCCGGCCCTTGCCGGAAACGTTTCTTGGATAAAGACTGAATGCCGCTGTTTTCCAAGGGCGTTCAGGATCATTCAGTAGCGGCTTGAAACTCAAGCCCTCGAGGCTTTCAGGCAAGGGCAACTCGCACAACTCAGCCAGAGTAGGATAAATGTCGACCAGCTCAACCAGTGCATCAGTCCTCGCTCCTTTGACTTTTTGATTAGGGGTGGAAATAATCAGCGGCACCCGAGTAGATAATTCAAAATTGGTCTGCTTGCACCAGATCCCGTTTTCACCCAAATGATAACCATGATCTCCCCATAGTATGACGATCGTATTATCACGTAAATTAAGCCGGTCCAGTTCATCCAACAATCGCCCCACCTGCGCATCAATAAAACTGACGCAAGCATAATACGCACGATACAACTCTCTTGCTTCCTCTTCCCCAGCCACCGGCCCCTTCTTCGGTATACCATGATAGACCCTCATCTCCCGCGAGTTAATGCCGGCAAATTTTGGAGCTCCTCTGGGGAAATAAGGATTGGGAACCGAACTGATTTTAGCCAGCGGATACATATCGAAGTAGCGCTTTGGAGCCACAAAAGGCACATGAGGTTTCAAAAAACCAACGGCAAGAAAAAACGGTTCGTCCTTCTTCTCATTTAGAATCTCGATAGCACGAGTGGTGATTTGTGCGTCGCTGACAGACTCGTCCAGGACATCCGGCGATTCGCGGGGCAAGCCACGAATGACCGCATCTTTCCATGTTTGTGATTCGAGACGCGGATAGCGTTTCAATAAGCTTTTACGATTCGAGTTAAACCATTTTTCGGCGATCTGCATTCCCTCCGGGCTGTGATAATAATGCAACTGCGGAAGCCAGCCTGGCACCGACCATGATGGCTCATCATCAAGCGAGTCGTCTCCCAGTGAATACGATTTAACCGAATGATAAATTTTGCCGACCGCCTGGGAATGATAACCATGATGGCGAAACAATTGCGGCAGAGTGACCACATCTGGAACCGTATCTCGGAAATCCGTCTTCAAGTCGAATACTCTGGTCGTCTCCGGTCGAAGGCCTGTCATCAACGATGTGCGCGACGGACTGCATACCGCTTGTTGACAATAAGCTCGATTAAAAACCAATCCCTGTTTTGCCAGACGATCAATATGTGGGGTGATGGCAACAGGATCACCATAACAGCCTAAACTGGGTCGCAAATCATCCGCAGAGATGAACAAAACATTCAATGGTTTCTCCTCCTCGGCCTTCGCCGATAATGGTATTGCCTGCATCAGCAGGGCACTGAACAATCCAGCTATCAATACAAAAGGGCGGGGCATACGTTTCATCTGTTCAATACTATGAGCCTAGTCTGCAATATACCTCATCAGACTTACAGTATTTCATAAAAATTTTATAAAATATAACAGCTACCCCGTTAAGCGGAGATAATTTTAACATAAGGGCATCTAACATATGGGTTCCGGGCGCTCATTCATTCAAGCTGATAATATCGTCATCGCTCCCCCAAACACCATCCGCCCCAGGCGAACTGTACCTAAATTCACTACCCGATGCCCCTTTTTTACACTTAATCCTGCAAGGCTGCCCCCAACCATCTAGGATTTTTCCATCCACAACAGAACAACTATTCCAATCAATATTTCGTTTCTCTTGTATCCTCGAAAACTTTAAATACTCCTGCTCGTCAAACTCTTTCCAATGAGGGCTATCACCATGCAATGATGCATAATCTTCATTATCTCTACCCAGTTGAGCAAATAAAAAGCGAGTGTGCGTCATGCGGATTTGATTGCCAAAAAACAATTCGCCGGCAAGTAATCCCAAAAAAATTACGACCGGTATCCCGAGGATTATTTTGGCGATTTTCATAATCCGTTCAAGCTGCTTTACCAGCTACAACATAACCGGGTCAATGGCAGACTTCTTTCCTCAAAATATCACCCATTAGGTTTTGGCTCCCAGTCCCCTTCACCTAAAAAATTGACCATCAAATCTCCCAAGCTAAATTCAAACAACGATGCACAGGCCAATTGACCTCCATCTTTACAATCTGCGGCGGCAATAAAGCTCAACAAAATGTCTGTTGGCACAGCAAAGACCACCTCAATCTTTCGCCATA
>JAJRVS010000397.1 GCA_024277195.1 Verrucomicrobiota bacterium
GCCCCTATTGGTGGAGGATTTGCTCCACCAGTGAGCGCGCCGATATTGATCCCGATCTTTGTGCCTGACTTCGACCTGTTCAACTTCTTGTTTTTCAATCAAGCCGGAGCGGATTTGTTTGGTTACACTGAGCGTGATTACATGATCATGGGAGATGTGGTCGATGGCGGAGGAGATACCCAGGAAAGTGTTGAGGGCGATCAACCAGGTTTGATCTTTGGCGTAGCTAACCGTGCGCAAACTCCGGAAGAGAAGGAGCGTGAACGTCGTCGCCGTGCCCGTTACCAGCCACAGCTGAGCAATGGCGGACGCACTTTCTGGACTTACGATGTGAACAGCCGTCAATACAGTAGCTTCCGTCTGTTCGGCAGGCCGAACGGCCCGAGACCGTAGGGAGAAGGAGTTAGAATTCAGGAGGTAGAATTTAGAATTAAGCAGTCTAGAATTGTAGAGTGGCCGCGTAGCATGCAATGGCATTGCGTGTTGATCTTGTTTCTGTCTTCATAGCGAGTGCGGAAGCAAACGAAGGGCTTCGCCTTCGCCCCAAGGGTTATGGCGCGTCACATTGTGGAACGCAATGGCATTGCGTGGCGGACTCAGGCAGAGTGGTGGTTCGGATAACAAAAGTGCGGTCGCGGTCTCGCGGGAGCTCGCCCCTCCAAGTGGGCGGACAGGGTGAAATGGAGGGGCAAGCTCTGCCTTGCCCGCGAGGGCAGGACGGGGTGCGGGTTAGAGGTGCGGACTTGGGCAGAGTAGTGGTTCGGGTATCAAAAGTGCGGTCGCGGTCTCGCGGGAGCCGAGTGTAACGAGACCGATACTGCGCAGCGGCACCCGCAGGGCGGCAGAGCCGTCAACTCGCCCCTCCAAGTGGGCGGACAGGGTGAAATGGAGGGGCAAGCTCTGCCTTGCCCGCGAGGGCAGGACGGGGTGCGGGTTAGATGGTGCGGACTTGGGCGGAGTGGTGGTTCGGGTATCGAAAGTGCGGGCGCGGTCTCGCGGGAGCCGAGCGCAATGAGGTCGATGCACAGCCGTCAACTCGCCTCCCTCAGCCGGTTGGGGTGGAATGGAAGCGGTGCAGGTGTTATATTCTACAAGGGGGGGCGCATCCAAAGTGAGAGCAATGGCCCCTCTGATGATGAAAAATGCGTTTGAGATGGCTAGTCGGCTGAAAAGTAAAAAACTTAATCTGGTTCTGAGTGGAGCTGTAGCGCTACTTGTTGGTCTGATGACTTGGTGGTGGTTGTACGCTCCTGATGCCAGTTTGGTGAGTAAAAAGACCAAAAACAGGGTTCCTGCGAAAGTGCTTTCGGCTGATCAAGTTTCATCCGGTTTAAGTCGGGATCAATACTCGGGCAAGACCGTTAGCAGTAGGGAGATGGCTTATAAGTTGGTGATGCAGCGCGAATCGAATGCTCCGCGCGTGGGCGAGTTGGCACCGGAGTTTTCGCTGAATACGACAAGTGGAGATAAAGTGGTCAGCTTGACTGAGCTGCGGCAGGACAAACCGGTGGTTTTGATCATGGGGAGTTATGGTTGTGACGTATTTCGTGAGACCGTGCCGGGTCTGTTATGGCTGTATGGTGAATACAAGGACAAGGTGCATTTTGTGATGGTGTATATTCGAGAGGCGCATGCTTTGAACGGGTTCAGATCAGAGCGGACGCAGGTGGATGATGCGCGGACGAGCGGAGAGCGACTGGCTACCGCGAGGATTTGTCAGCAGCAATTAAAATTACCTTTTACGCTGTTGGTGGATTCCATCGAAGATCCGGTCATGACCCGCTGGGCGGCATGGCCAGTGAGGCTATATGTGGTCGGGACATGTGGCAAGGTTATCTACGCGGGAGGGCAAGGGCCTTGGGGATACAAGCCTTATGTGGGGTATCAGCATGGTGATGGCAGTCAACTCAAGCAGGATCTTCAATTCAACAAAGAAAGCCTGGCTGAATTTCTTGAAAAGCAGCTGTCTTCTTATTTGCGGCCTGAAGGAAATAAGGTGAAATAGGGGCGGTTTTTTTGAATTGGGGGGCAAAAGCTAGGCCACATCACGATTTTTAGCAGCAATAGTGACTGAAATGAGCAATAGATCGGTATCAATGTTGATAAAATTAGGCAAAAAGGAGTTTTTATTAAAGAGAGTTTTCTATTTACAAATTACTGTTTTTTGACCAGAATCTCCACAATCTGTGAAAACAGAACGAATATTTTAAGAAAATCATTAAATACAATGGAACCGCCAGGCAGAAGCTCTGAGCGGCTTTGTCGGTTTTAAGAAGTGAATTTGAAAAGATCAGTTGGATGCAATTTATAAAAGGGAAAAATATGATGGAAAGATCCTTGATGAAAACGATGCGCGGCAGCTTGTGGTTGCAGGTGATGGCGCTGGTGGTGATGATTCCGAGTCTGGTGATGATGCCGAGTGTGGTGCGCGCCAACCCGAGTGGTGGCGTGGTGGTTGCAGGAGCGGTGGAAATATCTGGCCCGCATGACCACACCGCTTATGATCCGGCTTTTTTGCAGATCATCCAGAGCAGTGATAAGGCGATCATCAACTGGCAGGACTTTTCGATCGGAGCGGGGGAAACGACCCAGTTTATCCAACCGAGTCAAATGGCGGCGATTTTGAACCGGGTGGTCAGTGGTAATCCATCGGCGATCGC
>JAJRVS010000398.1 GCA_024277195.1 Verrucomicrobiota bacterium
AATAACAAAACCGCATCCGCCTTCAACTGATCCGCCAATACCACCGCACTATTGGCCAACTTCTCCCGCGGCCCATCGAACTTGGCCAGC
Source organism: Verrucomicrobiota bacterium (assembly GCA_024277195.1). Classification (GTDB taxonomy): domain Bacteria; phylum Verrucomicrobiota; class Verrucomicrobiia; order Verrucomicrobiales; family DEV007; genus JAADHD01. The sequence continues at coordinate 91 of JAJRVS010000398.1, forward strand.
TTGTGGTAATCAGCTCCTCCACTGCGTTCTATTCTTCGAGCGATGCGATCGAGCACCTCGATGCACTTCACCGGGTATTGACCCACTGCGCTTTCACCGCTTAACATGATGGCATCCGTCTCCTCAAAAACAGCATTGGCCACATCCGTGATCTCCGCGCGGGTTGGCATTGGACTTTCAATCATACTTTCCAGCATGTGGGTCGCTACGATCACCGGCCGTCCAAGAGTCAAACAAGCTTTGACCAAGCGGCGTTGTATAATTGGCAGCTCCTCATAAGGGCACTCTATGCCCAGATCCCCACGCGCCACCATGATCCCATCCGCCACCGCTACAATCTCATCAAAATTTTTGACTGCCTGCTGATCCTCGATCTTGGCGATGATGGCCGGTTGGTGCTTGTGCCCAACTAACAAGCCCTTCAATAACAATATGTCTGCCGCCTCACGCACGAAAGACAAAGCGATGAAGTCCACCTCCAACTCAATGCCCAGTTCAATATCCTTACGGTCTTTCTCCGTCACCGGTGGCAAGCTGACCTTCACCCCCGGCAAATTGATATGACGACGGCTACCCAAAGTTCCAGGAGTCAAAATCTCGCAGTCCACCTTGTTATCATATTTCTCCAGCACCTTCATGTGGATCTCCCCGCTATCGACCAGAATCACATCACCCACACTGATGTCGTTGATGAAATTTTCATAGTTTACGTCTACCGAATGTTCCTCCTCACTCTGCTCGCCTCGGACGGTGAAGGTGAATTTCTCCCCAGGCTTCAGATTCAAATCCGCAGGCAAGTTGCCGGTACGGATCTCCGGCCCCTGGGTGTCCAACAAGATACCCACTTCCATCCCCCTGCTTGCTGCTTGCTCACGCACTGTTGCCACCACCTCCCTCACCCAGTCATGCGGCGCATGCGACATATTCAAACGGACAATATTCATGCCCATATCCATCAGCTTACCAATTTTTTCAGCTTTGCTCGATGCCGGCCCCAGGGTTGCAATGATCTTTGTCTTTCTCATGCAAAAGCTTCTTTCGTTGCTATCAGCCGCTTTGTCATCAAAATATCAACGCCTGGGTGAAATGAGCCTTCTTTTGTCAGCGTTTTTCATCTGCCTTGGGCTTCTCGACTTTGACATCCTGACCGTCGGACAAGCGGATCAAAGCCCCTCGGATCATATTGCCCTTCTCTTCACGGCTGATATCCGGATATTTTTTCATCGTCTGTTTGATATATTGATGAAACTTCTCTCTCTTTTCCGGGGACAAGGCTTTATAACGTTTCACCTCTTCCGGACGCGGCCCCTTGTGTTTCTTTTTACCACCTTCGCCGTCTTTCGCTTTTCCCCCGTCTTTGCCTATGATCTTCCCCATTGGAGCGATACTTTTTTCGTCGTATTTCAACTCCACCACCTCGCCCCCCACCGAAACCTTCACACTCACTTTCCCCAGATCATCCGCAGGACTGACCTCCAACAACTTCATTCCACTTTCATTTTCATCATCAGTGGATATCACCAGCGTTTTTTTGCTATCCTGATTATAAAGAGTCGCCAAAGACTCTTCGCCCATATTCACCACCGCACGTAGCACAAAACTATCGGAGAGATTCAAAGTGCGTAAAAAAGGCGAACGTGTTTTCACTTGTTCAAAATCCGCTTCGGTCACTGGGCGTGGCAAATTTCCAAGTTCATCCTGAGCCAATGCAGACATAAGGCATCCCACTCCAACTATCACCGCGGCCACAAAACGCGTCAGCCAATAAAATCGATTCTGGATTAGCCCTCTATTCATTTTCCTCTAATTACCACCCTCGGTTCTTTTACCAAACCACCTGGCCACCGTTACTTCACATATCGACTGCGGCTCTTTTTCCTTCGATTTCCCATCCAATGACAACTTTAGCGTCTTGATTATTTGAAACCGATCCAGTCCCTGCAATTTGGACAACCAATCATTCACCTTCGCCGCTTCACCTTGAATCCTCAAAGTCACCGCTACCTCCTCATAATAAGCGGTCGATTCAGGTTCCAACAAAGTCTGCCGCTCTATCTTGATCCGGTTTTCATAAAGCGAATTCTGTAGGTATTGAACCAACTCCCCCTGCGCCTTGCCCACCGAATCAAAAGCCGACGGCATTTTTTTCATCAACCACTGATCCCGCTGCTGCCAGTATTCCTTCTCTGCCAACCACCCTTGTTGCTCAAGCAACTCTAATTTAAGCTCCCCAGCCTTCCCCTTACTGCCCTTCAAAGCCTTATATACGGCTCGCCCCGCAAACATATTTGCCACCGCAAAAATGGTGAACAAACACAACAATAACAATTTGATTTCCCGGCTATTCAGATGTCGCATCGTTCACCTCCCCATGAATTTCAAAACTAGCCGCATTGTTTTTGCCTACTTTAGGTTGTGGCATATTCCATCGATAGCGTTCCATGAACTGGCTGCTTGCCAAATCTTCCTCAAACTGAAACGCCACCTGCGCATCCCGCGCCTGACCCCGAATCCTCACCGATGCCCCCTTGGTCTCAAACTCGCGAATCACCAGTCCGCTGGGGGGCATCAGGCGGGTCACTTCATTCAACTGCACCAAGGGAAAGCTCTTGAGATCAAAAGCCGGTGTCAGCTCCTGCCAGCGATTCGCCGCTGCTTCGATCTCCCTCACCTCAGGACGATTGGCTTCCACCTGTTGTTCTAGAATCTCGATATTCTTTTGGCTTCGCTGGGCAAAAACCCACACCGCAGCCCCAGCCATCACATAAAGCACCGCCACCGCCAACATCACCGCATTACGCTTATGAGCTTTCTTTTTCTGCAGGCGCTGCTGGCGCACTTCCAGAGGCTGCAACTTTTCCATGTGACTAACAACTTCCTGGGCCAAACTGGTCACCAGCGCCGCCTGATACTCCACTGGCATCACCAAGGTTTTTTCAAAAGCCGTCCTCCCATCTCGCGCAAAAGCCCCCCATACCAGCAGTCGTGGACTCACTCCCGCACTGTCGTCAGCCTGTAACGACAAAAGCAACAAATTCACTTCCTGGGCCAAAGTCTCGTCCAATTGATCGGACCCACTCAATTGAATAACATCCGTGACCTGTCCGTTCACCCTGGCAGCCAAAGCCAAACGCCCCCGCTCGCACCAAATCACAAAATCATGTTCAAGCGTGATTCCCAGCAATCTCGCCAGCGGAAAATACGCAGCCGCTCCGGCGACGCAGTGTGACTGGGGAAAATCAGCACTCAACACATCAACCGATAATAATACCTGGCGCTCTTTTTTCTCCACCACATGAAAATCAAAGGGAATCTCGCGCCCCACCGCTTCGGCCAAACCTCGCTTATCAATCTGAGCATAAACCATGTCGGCAAACAGCGACTCATCCAAGGTCGGCAATACCATGGAAAAAGTCGTGCAATACGCCACTGGAACTGCCACCACCACTTCTCGCCGATGTTTTAGCAGATCACCAGGATCCTTTCCACTGACCGTTGCCCGCTCGCCCTGCCACAAACTCCAGCCGGAGTCGCTTTCGTTCACGCGTGCTATTTCATATTCTCTGGCCATTCTGTCCTAAGTTCTTATAGGTTAAAATTCAAAACTCGCAACTTTCTCATCACCACCGCTTCCGCTTTCTATCAACACCACCAAGCTCAGCGTGAGATCCCCCACCACTGCCCGGCTTTCGATTCTTTTGATCGAATTCTCCAAGGTGATCCATTCTTCCACCCGGTTCATCGCGCCATTCCCCAAACCTAACAGATCGACTAGCTCATTTAAATCACTGATCACATAATCATCCAAAGTAGCCATTTCTCCATCACTGCCCTTGCGGGTCGCCACCAGGTTTTGCGCCGCATCACCCGAACTCCGGAACAAAGCCTCAAGCAAATCGGCCGGCGCCTGGTTCACATCGATCATGCCATCTCCATAAATGGTGAAATAAGACCGCCAGTCAGGTTTTTGCCTGGCCACCTCATCCATGCCTTTCACCAACAACATCTGCTCGATCGATACCAAGGGAGCATTGCTGGGATAGTTAGGGAATCCACGCGCCGCGTAATAATCATTCTCCGCGCCACTGGTCTTGACCTCACTGTCCTCATCAATCCAATCCGCCAGCGACTCCACAGCGATGCTTGCTTTGGTCGCATCCAGTCCCCACAAAATAAACAACTCACGCACCGTATCAGCCATCACCGGGTCTTCGATCGCATTAACCAAAATTCTCCCACCCTCGGTGCCCACGTAAACATCAAACCTACGTCCGTCAGCATACTCCTGATGCAGCAGCGGATCTCCGCTTTTCATCTTAGGGTGCATCGCCAAAGCTACTCCCGATTCGGCCAGTTGCCGCGCCATGAAACGCTGACGCTCAAGACTGTTTTCATCCCAACCAAACTGCGCCGATTCCCACATCGCCGTCGCCACAAATAACAATACCATCAAAGCAAACATCACCGCCAACAAAGCGATGCCCCTGACCGACTCTTTTTTATTTAAAACCCTCATCGCCCACCCCCCTGTGTTGAAGCTCCATTCGCTCCGCCGTTTCCACCCCTGGCTCCAGCTCCCGTCCCCGACGGCCGGGTTCCACCTGCGTCCCGACTTCCTCCCGCTCGTCCACCTTTACCCCTACCGTCCCCACCTCCCTTTGCCCCGTCCCGATCCGCACCCGCCGCCGGAGGTCGCTGCCCCGCCGCTCCGCCCGATGAACGGTTGCTGCTAGTCCCACTTGATTCTTCAAGCTCCGTCCCCTCACTCGCATCCGTGTTTTGCACCAGATGGCTGGGCATTTCAAAAACCACCCGCAAAGGAGCTGGCCGCCACGGATCCAACAAAGACAACTCCAACATCTCCGGCATCGAAGTCGACTGCCAGCTATCCGTCCAATCCATTTGTCCGGCATCCCAATAACGCCAAGTCATCGAAATGATATTATCCAACAAAGGCAACCAATACCTGCCGTCGTCATCCACCTCGAAAAACGGATCGCTTTCACCGACCCGAATCGCCATTTCCCCATCTTTAGCTATCGGCTTGAAATCCTCACGGCTCACCGCCACTTGAAACAATGGCCCCACATAATCATCCAGCTCTCCGCCCTTCTGTTCCAATTGCGGCCGCAGTGCAATGATAGTTTCCCCATCCGTATCCTCATTCAGCCTCATCGCATAAGCCGTGACAGCTCCCTCGATTTTCATTTCCTCCAGCCCGGACAGACTTTCTTCGCCAGTTGTGATCGTTACCGTAGTGCCCGCCGGCAGAGATTCCAAAGTTTTGCGGTATAAGCTAAGAAAACGGCTCACCTGTTGATCCCTCGCATCCAGCACCCGCAGCTCCGCCGCACTGTCAGCCGCCTGCCACACCACCCCGAAAACCGAAGCCAGGATCAGCGACAAAATCACCATCGCCACCACCACTTCAATCAACGAAAAACCGCCACGTCCACTTTTACTCCTATGCAAATTTGCCTGCACCCTCATTTCCCCTCCTCCTCTGGTCGATAAACAATCACCTCGGCACTATCCCCCTCATCTTCCCCGCCCCGAGTAAATACTGCCGATACCTTCAGCCGATACAATCCGTCCAGTGCTTCGCCCTCACTGTTCACTTCATTCAAAGCTTCCAATTCGCTCCGATAGACCACCTCCAAATGACTGTCATGACGCTCAAACGCCATCTGCTCAAGAGGGCGATGACGAGCCTCGACCAACATCGCATCCATGCCATACTGCAACTGCATATCCCTGGCATAAAATTTCGACGTCTCAGTGATGCGATTGATCGCGACCAGTATCCCCGTCACCGCTATCGCAAAAATCGTCACCGCCAACACCACGTCGAGCAACAGGTAGGCTCGCTCCCCCCCTTTGCCAAACTGAGAACTGGCTGATTCACTCCACATAGGATTTTTCCTCATTGATATCCCCCGTCAAAGGGTGAAACCCCACTTCAAAAAAAGACCCTTGCGCCTGAATCCGAATTTTAAACGGATCGCACATGCCCGAAGACTGAAACACCCAACGCTTGAACACCACCCCCTGGATCGCCACCCAATCGTGATCGCCTCTCATCATAATCTCATAACTCACCCCCTGGGGTAATTGATAAGTTTGATGGTAAACACCCGCCAGCTCATCGCCTTCGGACAAAGCCCCTTGGGCTTCACTTACCCCCTCGCTCAAATCCCCCAAACGTTTTTTTGAAGCCGCCTCCATCTCACGAGATTTTTCAACCGCTTCAAGTGCTTGCACCCAGTCATCAAACTCCTGCTTGCCGCCGTAGGGACTGAAATATTCCGCGGCATAAAATCCCTGCTGATCAAAAACAATTTGATAAGGGTGCTGTTCCCTCATCGCCCTGGCGCGAACCGTGCGTGCCATCCTCACCAGCTCCGCCACCGGTTGCCGCGCTTCGTGCTGACGCTGCAAACCACTGATCGCCGGCACACTGATCCCGATCAATACCGCCAATACCGACAAGGTGATCACAATTTCCACCAGAGTAAAAGCGCGGCCAGAAAGAGCCTGACGCCCTTCCCTTGCCAACCATGACCTTTTACCCAATGTGTTCACCAGTTTCCCTGATCATCCTCACTTTCCACTCCATCTTCCCCCAAAGTGAACAGATCGTATTTTTTCTTACTTTTTGTAGCAGGGAAACGGTATTGATACTCCTGCCCCCAAGGATCCAACATCATCTCTTGCAAATACTGCCGCCACCGCTGTGGTTGAGGATCCGATGTCGGTTTTTCCACCAAGGCTGCCAAACCTTGCTCCTGGGTCGGAGGCTTGAAATAATTATTCCGTTCATACTGCTGCAAAGCCAGATCCAATACCTTCAAATCCGAACCCACCCGCTCATACTTGGCATCATCGATTAGCCCGGTTAACAAATAAATCCCTGAAGCCGCCAATATCCCTATAATCGTAAGCACAATCACCAACTCCACCAAAGTGAACCCTTTTTGTTTTTGATTTCTTATTACCTTCATACTCAATTCCTATTCGTGTTCATTAGTGTCCATCTTGACTGCCATAGCTTTAGCGAAGGATGTTAGTGGTTCCCCCTTTTCCCTAGCCCCTTCTAGAAATCCCCGACACCGATCCAAATATAGTCGTCATTATCGAATACGCCACCACTCCGACAATCACCGCCATCACAATCAATACCACCATGGGCACAAAACTGGTCAGCCGCTCGATTCTTATATCCAACTCTTCATCATATTTTCTCGCTGATTTCACAAATGCTTTTCCCAGTTCCCCGGTCTGCTCGCCCACCGCAACCCGGTCGGTCAGAGCCAGTGGAAAAAAATCCGACTTGCCCAGCGCCTTGGCCAGCGAGCCGCCTTCTCCCACATCCAACACCACCTTGGTCAAAAGGTTTTGCATAAACACATTGCTACTGCCACGTGCCACCAGCTTCAAAGCATTGAGCAAAGGCACGCCATTGCTCAAAAGATTGGCCATCGTATGACAATACTGGGCATAAAACCGTCCCGCGATCACCGGACCAAATACCGGCATCAACATCTTCACCTTGTGCCACCACAAGCGACCACCCGTGGTGCCGATAAAAACCCGGAACCCCAAAAACAAGGCGGCCAGAACCAACAGGGTCAGCCACCACCAGTTCACCATGAAATCACTGAAATTAATCAAAGCCTGGGTGATCATCGGCAGCTCTCCGCCCGTCTTACTGATCAACTGGGATAATTTGGGCATCAACACCGTACTGAACACAAACAACAACACCACACAGCCCAATAACAACACCGCCGGATAAATCATCGCCCCAGTCACCCGCCGTTGCAGTGAATACATCTGCTTCAAACTGATCGCCAAACGCTGTAATATCTCCGCCAGGGAACCGCTCGCCTCCCCCGCTGCCACCAGATTACAGTATAGCGTATCAAAAGACGGCGATGCCTTTTTCAGTGCCAGCGAAAACCTCACCCCTTCGCGAATTTCCTCGCGCAAAACAAACGCCACTTTTTTGACCAAAGGGTTTTTTTGCCGCTCATGCAAAACCCGCAAAGCTTGCTCCAGATTGATGCCCGCATCGAGCAGGTCCGCCAGATCTTCAGTGAACGTTATCACCTGCGCCCGACTCAATTTAACCGGCCCGCTGATCTCTTTAGCTGCCCCCTTCTTTTTATCCCCCGCCCCCTTAGCCTGCACTTGCCCAGATTCCATCATCACCACCGTGATCGGGTGCAAAGACTTGGCTTCCAGCTCGCGATAAGCCTCCGCCTTGCTCTTCACCGCAAGGCTGCCACTCACCGTCTTCCCTCCGGAATCGACCGCTCTGTATTCAAAAGCTAGCAAAATATTTACATCTGAATTTTCTATCTCAACTATCAGCCCCCATCCATTGAGGTATTGGTCAGCACTTCTTCAATCGTCGTCAGCCCCTGTTTGACTTTTGCCCAGCCATCATCCCGCAAAGGTTTCATCCCATCACGCAAAGCCTGCTCTTTCATCAGCGGCACTTTGCTGCGCCCGATAATCATCTCCTGCAATTCCGCCGTCACCATGCAAATTTCAATGATCGACATGCGCCCCTTGTAGCCCGTCTCGCGACAAGCCTGACAACCCACCGCTGCCATGATCATCCCCCTGTCCACCAAAGGGTAAGCGATACTGGTCAAGTAGGTCTCGTCAAAAGAAGCCGGCGCCTTGCAATGTTCACACAAGCGCCTCACCAAACGCTGGGCCAAAAAAGCCCTTACCGAAGAGCCTATCAAAAAAGGTTCGATGCCCATGTCCATCAAACGCGAAATCCCTCCCACCGCGTCATTGGTGTGCAAAGTGCTGAACACCAAATGCCCTGTCAAAGCTCCGCGAATGGCAATCTCCGTGGTTTCAACATCACGCATCTCCCCCACCATGATGATATTCGGATCACCACGCAGAATACTGCGCAGCCCGTTCGCAAAAGTCAGCCCGATCTCAGGTTTCACCGCAATTTGAATCACCCCGTCCAACTTATTTTCCACCGGATCCTCCACCGTTACGATGCGTGTTTCCTTGGTATTCAACTCCTTCAAAAAAGTGTACAAAGTCGTCGACTTGCCCGATCCCGTGGGGCCGGTCACCAGGATTATCCCATTCGGCATCGTCAACAATTTACGAATCTTCTCCTCCGCAGCTTCATCCATGCCCAGCATCGCCAGATCGAACTTCTGCCGGGTCAGCAAACGCAGGCTGACACTTTCTCCGTTCACCGAGGGAATCGTAGCTACCCGCACATCGATCGGCTCCCCGTCCAGTTCCAGATTGATCCTTCCATCCTGCGGCAAGCGACGCTCGGCGATATCCAGATGCGCCATGATCTTCAATCGTGAAATCAACGATGCCTGCAAAGTTCTCACATTGGGAGGCACCGTCACTTCCTGTAGCGAACCATCCACCCGGTAGCGGATCCGCAAATTGTTTTCCAAGGGCTCAAAATGAATATCCGTCGCCCGCTCCCGCAGCGCCTGACGAAAAATCTGATTCACAAAATTCATCACCGAAGCCTCTTCGTCCTCCTCGTCGAGCACGTTGACCTCCTGCCCCATTTCTCCATCATCCGCCACCAGATCACGGCCATCCATCAATTCATCAAAATTTTCCGCGCCCACGCCGTATCCCTGTCGCAGCCCCTCCATGATCTGATAGCGCGTCGACACCGCCCAGCTCACCCGTTTGTCCAAACTGCGTCCCACCGCCTGCTTGGCTTCGACATCAAAAGGGTCATAAGTCATCAAGCAAACCGCCCCGCTCTCCATCCTGCCCGGCAGCAAGCGGTAACGCAAAGCCAGCTTGGCCGGAAAGCGGTTGTGCAAGGGTTGGCTCAAGTCCAACTCGGAATTCTCCAGAAATTCCAAGCCTATGCCTTTGGCCAGATTGATAGCCAAAGGTTTTTCCTCTACCAAATCCGACTCCAACAAAGCCTCCATCAGCGACGAATGCCCCTTCTCTGCAGCCGCCAACACCGCTTCACAACGAGCCCGGTCCACACAACCACTCTCCATCGCCAGTTGGGTCACAAGAGGTATCAGAGACATAAAGTTAACAGATCAGTTGGGAAAAAAACAGTGATACCTGTGTGCTACACAAAATCACTAACGATTACAACCCCGATCATCAGCAAATAGTTTCGCGCCAACTGTAAAAAAACAAAAAACGACACGAGTCGAGCGAAGTAGAAAAATCCTCCAAAGGCCTCAACCTCAAAGCTTCAACACCCCACTGAAAGGAATCCTCCGACTAAAAACATCAGTGCCGGGTGCAGGACAGTTTGCTTTCATCTCTTCGCACCAACGGTGCTCAATGATATAGCCCAGTGCGAAGCGTTGGGTAAAAAGTCCAACTCTTCCAGCCCTGACAGGGCGAAACGCATAGCTCAGCAGCTTAACTATTCTGTCTTACACCCATCAGTGCCCATCAGTACAAATCAGTGGTTAACCCATTCCTATATTCACTCCCTCGTCT
>JAJRVS010000399.1 GCA_024277195.1 Verrucomicrobiota bacterium
CAGGATCGGACGGCGGACCATTATCGGCGACCCGCTGCAGGCCTTTGACTGGAACGCAGTGAGTCTAGGCGATGATTGCACCATGGACGGCATGCTACAGCTACATACTTTTGAGAACATGCAGCTCAAGGTGAAGCGCACGGAAATCCGGGACGGCAGCACGGTCAACTTCGGTGCCACGGTGATGGGTGGCGTGGTCATCGAACGCGATACGACACTGTTGCCAATGAGCTTGGTATTAAAGGAGATGCAACTGCCTACAGCCACCTATGAAGGTAGTCCCGCGGAGCCAAGATCTGAAAGTTAAACCACTGATGACACTGATTTGCACTGATAAAAAAGTGTAAGCTTAACATTTCAAGGTAAGGAATTCCAGCTTCAAGTCGGTCTGTTTTGGCAATACGATCGAAAGTACAAGGTCATCTAGGATCACGCTCAATCCTTTGTATTGTGCAAAGTTGCTGAAGGTTGATACCAGAACCGGGCCATCGTAGTTAATAGTATCAATTTCCAGAACTGAAAATGGAGTCGTCAGGCCGCATTTCAGCACCTTGGAAAGACTTTCTTTTATCGTCCACATGAGCGTGTATGCGACCGGACCGGCATAGGGTAGTTCCTGGTGTTTTTTGATTTCTTTCTCGGTTAACTGTGAGCGAATAGTATGATCCTCTTCTGGGCAGATGGTTTCAAGGTCCAAGCCCATGGGGTGCTTTTCTGGAAAGGCAATCGCCCCAGCTATTCCTTCGGTATGGGATATGCTAACTTGTAGCCCATGAGCTGCGGCAGAACTAACAACAGGTTGAGCGAACACTCCCTGCTCAATGTCAATGGATCTTGGGTCGACAGAGGGAAGTAATCGACGAAGTGCATTTTTTGCAGCGATGCGACCGCAAAGATAACTGAACTGGCGTTTAGCTGAAGGGAGTTCCTTCCAGCGTTTAGTTTCTGATGGGCTCAGAAATTGAGCGAGCTGTGGTTCGAGCTCGTTCAATCCAGACCTCATAAGGCAAAGACTGGCACAATAGGTTCTGTTTTTGCGAACCAATTTGAGATCATGGATCACGGTGAGTAAAGGGTTGTTCGAGTCATATTGGTGTTTTTTTGAAGGGTAAAATCGCGAAAATTGAAAGTTGTGAAGGTGCTGACGGGAACGATCAATTGAGTTCAGATACCGCTTAGCTTGCAAGTTGTGATGCGGCTTTCACAAAGATGATTCGTGCAAGGGTTTTGTCAAGATAGTGAGAAGGCTAGTTGCCTATTCGACTGCTGATGTACCTCAACTTAGATAGAGTCCTGAGCACTGCCTATTTTCTGGTATTTTTTTGATAAATTTGGATTTCTTTCAAATAAAACATGACAAGGTTAACGCTATATGCCTAATTAACTATATAAAGAATCAACTCAAACCCACAACGATAATGAAAAACACCCCTCCTTCCCTCATAAGATACACGGCTGCGCTATGTGGCTCCCTGTTGTTCGCATGGTCAAGCTTCGCTGCTCCCCCTGCTAAAACCGCAGGAACCCAATCGGGTCACTCAGGCATGAAACATCATGGCAAAGGCGGAATGCCGGGTGATTTTAAAGCCAACATTCATGCCCTGTTTAGAAATCACAAGGATATCACTCGCAAGGTGGAACTGACTAAAACCGGTTACCGCGCAACCACCACCTCGGATAATCCTGAAGTGGTCGCTACTCTGCAGAAACATGTCAAACAGATGCAGGGTCGTCTTGAAGAAGGCAAAAGCGTAAGACGTTGGGATCCGGCTTATGCAGAAATGATGGATCACTACGCTGACATCGAAGTGAAAATCACTGCTATCGAAAAAGGCATCTAAGCCGAAATGACCGGTAAGACAGCTGATGCGATAAAAATTGCTCAGAATCACGCCGGCGTGTTAAGCAAATTTGTGGATAAGGGTGATGTTGAGATGCATAAGAGTCACCCTGGTGTTTTGGCAGGCAATACGATCGTAGATTCCGGAGCCAAGGGAAAAGGTGGCTGCGGTGCAGGCAAGTGTTGTTTCGACGGAAATGGCGGGGATTGCGAAAAGCCGGCGGTGAAAACCAGCGATAAAAAAGCAAAGTGAAGTGCTATGCTCCCTTCTTGCCAAGGTTCTGACTCTACTCAAACCCCAGTTTGGTAATTCAAGGGAAGGGAGGGTGAAGACTTGTCGTTCTGTGGTGAGGTTAAAATCAGTCGCAAGCACACTCGCTTCGCAGCGCGTGACCTGCGGCATTTGACATCACGTGCCGTGGGGCAACTCGGTGATCGTTTTCATCAAATGGATGATCGCATCGAGGCCTATCGACACAGGCGCATGACCAACCCGCAGGCACACGACCTCGTGATCCGGGCAGTGGATTGTAGGGCGATCACACCGAGCCAAGTGCCCGACGTGCTGCATGAGTGGCGTGATCCAGAACATGATGACTTCCGACCCCGGAACGCATGGAGCTTGTTCAACGCTTGCACAGAAGTGTTCAAGGGAATCAACCCGCATACCGTGGTGAATCGCAGCCAGGCTTTGCACGGCCTGTTTGATGGTCTGGTCGGCTTAAGCTGATAGGGTTGAACCGATCGGGTTGTCAGAGGAAAAGTTTTGCCGTAATGGCGGGGCTTTTTTTAGCTATTAGTTCATGTTACAATTAAGGAAGCACCTCACATTCTGGCAAAATCTGAGGGTCTTGCGCTGCTCAATCAGCTAATTAAACCTCTATTTTATTCACTGACGCCTTTACAGCTATTCGGAACACCCAACACAAGCAAATGCTTTTAGATTTATATTCAAAAGGTCTCCCCACACATGTCCCACCCCATGTGGTATAGTAATAATACTATGGAAACTCAACACCAACACATCGATATTGCTTACATCCTCGATCGCTCTGGCTCAATGGGCCATTTGACAGAATCAGCGATCACCTCCTTCAACGATTTTTTAAAAGATCAAAAAAGCGAAGCTGGGGAGGTCACTTTCACACTGGTTCTTTTTGATAATGAATACCTACTGCATGCCGATGCCGTGCCGATTCGCGAGGTGGTGGAGCTCGATACCACCACCTACGTTCCCCGTGCCTCGACCGCCCTAAATGACGCCATTGGTCGAACCATTGACACTATGGGCAAACGCCTTGCGGCAATGAAGGAGGAAGATCGTCCAAGCAAGGTGGTCATTGCCATATTCACAGATGGCATGGAAAATGCATCTACAGATTACACCGAAAGTCAGATCTCCGCGATGATCAAACACCAGCAAGACAAGTACAGCTGGGAGTTCTTATTTCTAGCAGCCAATCAGGATGCCATTGTCACCGCACGCAGGATGAATATTCGAGCAGGCAATGCCTCCAGCGTCCTGAACAGTCAGTTAGGCATGAACTCCTCCAGCACGGCGATGTCACGCAAGATGAAGGCGATACGACTGATGGAATCAGGCATCAGCAGCAAGGACCTGCTGTCATCCTTATCCGCCATGGTCTCCGAGGAAGAGACGAAGCAAAAAAGTAGTAGCGACACGAAGTGAGTCAGCTGAAAAACTAAAGCAGCTGCCTTTCGCCCGGCACCTGCCCGCCACATACTAGAGTGCGGGCAGGTGTGCTTACACCCTATTCATCATGCGTTTTTGGAAACCACTGCTCTAGATCTAATTGACCGATGTAAAGGTATTCCCACGTTTTACCGGTAAGAATTGGGGAAAAGATGCAGTGAAACTCGTTAACGTAGAATCGCCCGCCTTCAAACCCCAACACCCCTCGAATTCGGGCGGCAACTTTAGCAGCCTCGTCATCTCCAATTTTTTTCGATAAGCGCACTTTCTTTTCAACCTGAGGTCTTGGGCTGTATTTATAATAAATGTCTTTGCCGCCTGCTGTGAGAATGTACCGAATTCCTGCGTGTGCGCCTATCCATTTAGAACCAGCCTTTAAAGGCTCTTGATCAAAATCAAGTGGTTCTCCGCTGATGACTTTGCCTTCAAAATTGAAACGCAATGGCTCTGAGTATTCGCCGGCAAGGAAATACTTATCATCGCCCACCACAGGCACGATCACTTGGTGGTATTCATTGATGTAAAAACTACCGTTAGGTTGCCCTCCTTGCGCAATTTTTACATCGTTCACCATTTTGATCAATTGGGGGTGATCCTCAGTGCTTGGTTTCCAAATTTCCTCATCTTCACCTTCGTAGATGATAGTGATGACAGGGGCATTGTTTTCAGTTCGGATGCTGTATTTGGCATCTTTTTTGACGTTGGTAGGCCAGTTTCCTTTAAATACGGGGTAGGTGTTCATATCAGTTTTCTTTGTTAAACCATTGGTTGTAGTTGAGTTTGCCGACATATACGGACTCCCATTTTTCATTGTCTCCCCAAGTGCCTGCGACAGGGCGCTTGGTCAGGACGATGCCGTATGGGTTGACGATGAATCGAACGCCTCCCGAGGGTCGGATTCTTCTGAGTGCATGAATCAATTCATGGTCTTGAGATACAGGAAATTGAGATTCGTTGCCCTCCTCTGAAGTTTTCCAATAATAAAGTTCACTGCGTTTATTGAGGTTGTATTACACACCAATATAGGGCTTCGTCCAGACATCGCCAGACTGAAGATTACCAGTGTCCCATAACTGAAACCACCGGTCGATTGGCGAATTGCTCAAAGGGTTATTTAACCAAAAACAGCCGTCGATCTCTCCAACCATGAGGTATTGTCCGTTACCCTTGCTATTTGGGACGATGACCTGCCCGTATTCGTTAATAACAAAGCTCCCGCCGCCTTGCCCGCCCATGGCCTTTTTCGCAAAAGCGACGGTTTGCGCTAATAGTTGCGCCCCATCACCGTCACGTGCGTGACATTCGATCCGTGTATCATCATCGTAAGACCAACTAAGAATTACCTGCCAGCCGTCTTGACAATTTTTTACTTTCCAGTAAGTCCCGTGCCCAAGAATCCTCCCGTAACGACCGGTCCAAGATTTGAGACACAGCTTGAACTGCAGTTCTTTATGCTTACAGGTCATCATTACTTTGGGAATTCAAGACCTTTCTCTAAATGACAAATAAAATGGAGTTCGCCATTTTTTCGATATAACACATGACCTGTATCGGTGTGTTCCAGCTTTGAGATTCTTTCACCCTCACTCGATAGAATGGATATTACTGCTAACAGCTTATCTGCATCGGCTCCCATCACAGAGTCTTTTGCCTTTTGCCCTACACGAGCAAAAGCCTCACCTTGAGAGATTTTTTTAGCGATGACCCCTCCTCGTTTTTTTCGATAAACCCATTTATCCTTCGCCAATTCATTTACCTCTAACAGGTATGGATCTCCGGGCTTTGCCTGCGCAAGCCAAACATCGGCTTCATCTGCAGACACTTCAGGTCTATCCTCAGGATTCATCAACTCGAGCTTTTGCGTTAGTTGAGTTATGAATAAAGTTACCCAATCTCCGCCACGATTGACTCTCGCTAGAACAAGGTTCTTTTTCGGAGTGATTTTGAACTTTCCAGCTTGCCCTTTGATTGCGATGATTTGCTCTGCGAGCTTACTGGCATTTTTGGCATAAGCCCCATTAGGCTCGCGAAGGTTTAATTTGTTATCACAAGTGAACTCCTTGCCGACATAATCCCCCGGATACTCATCTCCTGATTTAAGTTTGCTTTGATCAATTTTATCCTCTCCAGGCAGGGGGAGTCTTGGTGGGCCAGCTTGTTCTACGGGTTCCTTTCCAGGTTGCCATTGATAGTAGAGATTTTGTTTAGCACCAGTGACTTCCTCCCAGTCTAACTTGCCGTAGATCGAATCGTCCACCGTATTCTTGGCATAGAGAACATGAATACAGGAAGTGTTTTCATCTCCTTTTTTTCCACGATGGCGACGCATCACACGTCCCATGCTTTGGATACGTTGCCGCACAGACGATGAAGACGCGACAATGATGCCGACATCAACTGCCGGCACATTGAAACCCTCGATCAGGGATTTGACCGATACCAGTACTTGAGCGGTGCCCTTGCGAAACAAATTGAGTCCAGTTTCACGAATAGAATCGGGCAGCTTACTATGCTCGGCAATCGCAGAAAACCCCAGTTGTCTTAATCGAGTAAAAAGTCGCATCGCCTCATCGATGCTTTCATGGAACAAGATGACTTGTGCATCGGGGTTGACTGCAAACTCCTTTTCTAGTAGCTCGATCACGGCAGCCATGCGTGCTTCCATTTGATTGAGCAGCTTTTTCCGTCGGCTGCTCTCAGAGGTCATTCTAGCTGCCAAACCACCGATCTCTCCGCCACGCTTGATCGCAGAGCCTCGGATCCATCGGAAAAACGCATTTCCCGAACTCGCATCGGCAGGTGCCGCAGCAGCCAACTCAGAACGTGCTTCCGAAATCGAACGAGACAAACGCTCATATTTCTGCCGCTCTTGCGCTGATAAAGCTAGCCCAAAATGATGAATGGTAAAAGGTGGAATCAAGCCATGTTTTAAGGCATCGGCATAGGTAAGTTCAAAAATAATCCGGCCAAGAGCTTTTCCCACAGCGGAGTTCTCGTAACTATCATCCACCGTATTATCTGAAGCATCCTCATCACGTTCCGGTGTCGCAGAGAGTCCTAGTGAGTAAGCTCTAGGAACTTCTAGGATTTGTGACATGTGGCTTGAGCCCGTTCTATGGCATTCGTCGACTACCAGTAGCAGCTGATCGCTAACTCCTGATTTTTCCACCATGCTAGACAGCTTGTTACTCGCGGAAACCATCACAGAAATCAAAATGCGATGATCTTGCAAGTGATCTTGATGTCCACCTCCTAATCGGCCGATAGCCGATGCTGGCAAATTTCCGTTTTCCAGTAGCTCCTCATACCACTGGTGCATCAGCACGATCGTTGGCACTACGATCACAAGCCGTAGATCAGCTTGTTCGGTTTGCTGAAGGCGCTCGGCAGCAGCAAGAGCTAGGAGAGTTTTGCCACCACCGGTGACCACCTTGATCGTGCCTCGATGTCCTTCCTTAAACCAACGATCAACACAGTCTTTCTGCCAGTCGTAGAGATCGACTCCGCGAGTCAGCTGCCACCGTTTGGGAATCTCATCACTGCCCGGATCCAAGTCCACCGCAGGAGAATCCGCCGCCATCTTTTTTGCCGCTTGATCTGACTGCCACTGTAGTATGCGTAGCTGATGAAGTGCCAAGCGATCAGCATCGCCAAACTCTGGAACTGGATTCTGTTCTTGATCACTCATCTGATTTAGCCCAGCAAATTATTTTCTGTGCTGAATGGAGTATAGCTCTTCTACCAAATTAATAAAGCTCGCGCAACGCATGTGACGTGGCCGCTTAGTCATGTTCACTCCTCCCGGATAAAAGTGATTTCACAGCCTTTTTGCAGACGGTCTTCCTGGCTCAGGCCACTGAGGGACAAGGTGCCGAGATCGAACTTCTGAAAAATATCCAGACCCCGGTCGAGAGTGATTTTCCATCCGTGATCCGTGATGATGTTGCGGGCATGGAAGTTGGGGCTGGCGTCGTATTCATAGGAGAAGACCACCTGACTACCCTCGCAGGTTTCCTGGAGTTGCAACAGGTGTTCGTCTTGTTTTTCACAGTGAACAGGATCCGACTGGGTCACCAAATGCACAGCCACCTCTTCGCCCACCGGAGTTTGAGAATTGATCAACTGTAACAACTCCAGGCAGTTTCTCGCCTGCCAGTAGGTTCGGATGTAAGGATCGCGGATGACGATTTTAGAGGCTCCAGCCAGATGATTGCCAAACAGTTTGCTGTAAGAGAAACCCTTGGCATTTTCAGGGATCACTATGTGCCCTGCTTCAGGCTCAGCTGCTTTCTTTCCGTCATTGGCATCTGTCTTGGAGGTGTCAGAAACGGAGGCGTCGCCTCCCGGCTCCTGATCATCCTGTGCATCATCTGCTGACGGCGCGGCACTGGAGTTACCCTTCTTGAATAGTTCCGGATACTGTAGTTCCTCCGGGCAGTTCACAACTTCCTCACCTCCACCATTTTTCTCGATGATGAACTGCTTCGCTTCAAAAGTATCATCAAGACGAAGGATATGGTCTTTCACCCGTTTCCTGCACTCCATGGCAAAATTCAGGATCTCATGGATCTCTTCCTCTGTAGCTTCCTGATGCGGATAAAGCACCTTCATCAGACCGGCAAAAGTCTTTTGGACGGCGGTGCGGTCCCGCGTAGTCAGTTCGGAATTGATGTCAAAATACTTCTGATATTGATCTGAAAAGTCGAGGCTGCGCAGGTGACGGAGGATCTCTGCCAGATAGTCCACGATCAAACCATAACCATCGGTGAACAGATCGCTTTGGATCGGACTGACTTCCCATCCCGGCAGGTAGGCGTGGATACGGTCGATGAAAGCTGAGTCGATGTATTTATCCGGTAGCTGGTCGAAAAAATGGGAATGTTTCAGCATGTAGGCAACCGACTTCTTGGTATTGCCCATGAACACCATCGATGCCTCCGCCCCAATGGATTCGATGCCTCGGGAGAAAGTCTTGTTCGCCATGTAGTTCTTCATGATGTCGACGAGATTTTTGTCCACGCGTTTGTCCTTGCCGGCAAACTCGTCAAAGCAGATGCAATCCCAATGACCGACCAGTCCGATTTTTCCCCCGCCCGTATTGCTGACAAAAAGCTTTGCTGCGGTGACTTCTCCACCAGAGAGAAGAATGCCGTGCGGTGAGAATTCCGAGTAGATATGAGACTTACCCGTGCCCTTGGGACCCAGCTCGATCATGTTGTAGTTGCGCTCGCAAAAAGGAATCAACCTCGCTAGCTGCAACAGCATTCCCCGGCGGGAAAGCATCTCCGGGTTAAAGCCGATTGTCTGCATCAGCATTCCCATCCATTGATCGGTGGAAAATTGTTTCCGGGCTTCGACAAAAGAGGGAAAATCAAATTTAGACACCTGGATGGGTTTGAGACTATCCACGCTCCACGGAGACTCTTTGGGGTTCTCCGGCACCTCATACAGCACATCGACGATGCTCCATACTCCGCCGACCAACAGCTTGGGATGTTTCTTGATGTAGTCCGTATCGACCGGAACCTTTTTCAGTCCGAGATTGGTGAAACGCGCTTCATAAAAACCAAGCTTCTCGTTGAGTTCGACCGTGACCTTGTCGATCACTTTGTGACGTCCCTTTTGCTCGATATTTGATTTGATCAGGGGAGCCTCGTTGCGGTGAACAAAATGAGCAGCGAGAATGTTGCGCACGCGCTCCACACCTGCTTCCACCGTATCTGGGTCATCCGTCGCACAGTGTTGACCCAGCAGGTATTCCAGCACATAGCTTGGCACCACCGCATTGCCTTTCACACTTGCTACCAAGTCCTTGCGCACTGCCAAGCCGGCGAAGTGTTCGTTTATCTGATCATCCAGTTCACTCATGGTTCTATTAAAAGTCGTCGATTTCAGTTTCGAAAGGCTTGGCGAATACCGCCGTCACCTTGTCATAAATTTTCTGGTGGCTGGTGCTGCCAATGTTCTCGACCAGGCGTAGCTCGAGCTTCTGGTTGTTGAAGTCGGCTACCCGGTGTCCCAAAGTGAGATTGATCACCTGCTCACGGTTGCGGGGTTCGCTATCCGTTGACTCGAAGCGAACGGGTTTCTTATCTGATAACAATTCTCCCTCGGGACTAAAAATAGCCACCTCCAGTTGCCGACCGAGCATTTTGTCAGCTTCGGACACCACTTGCTTTTGGAACAGCCGCACCGCAACCCGCATGGTCGTGATACGGGATGGGAAACTCTGGATCTCCACCTCGACTTGCTGAGCATTTTTGGACTGAACCTTGCTGATCGATACCACCGGCACGATCACTTCTTGGGGCATCGCTCCGCCATGCACATAGCGTTTACCCGCTCCTCGGACTCTGAGCCGCTGGATACCCTTGGCGATGCCAATGTCGAAGTCCCCTTCGAGCCCGAGTGCTTCTACCGAATAGGCGCGAATAACAGAGTCAGTTTGCAGATCTCTGCCCGTGATAAAACGTCGGTGAGGATTGCCAAGTAGGCCTTTTTTGGGAGCCGCCGGGCAATCGGCATCCTCAACCGGACTGTTGCGAAACAGGAAACCATGATCCGCGGTTACGACGATATTAGAAGCGTTACTATTTATCGCCTTTCTCGCTATCTCGATGATCGTTTGGATCGCGTCATCACAAGCTGTAGGTAGAGATTTTTCTGTTGCCAAATCATCGCCGGTTTTATCGATCTGGTTGTGATACACATAGATCACGTCGTGCTCCTTCATCAAAGGACGACCTTCATTCTTGGTATGCAGGTTGAGGAATTCCTCGGCACTGAACACCTTGATCTTGAGATCAGATTTGTTATTGAGGATTTTTTCACGATTCGCGGATCCTACCGTCGAGACCCCATCAGCATAGGCGATGCCGCTATCCTCCGATATGCTCAGACTATCTTGTGGCAGCAGGGATGCCATGCCTAGTTGGGTGTAACAGGGCAGAGAAGCTAAGCGGCTGTCCACCTCGGCGGTGAATTTGTATTTTTTCAGTATCTGTGCACGCAAGTCCACCGCGCACTCATAACGAAAACCATCGGAGATGATCACAAACAGCTTCTGTTTTTTCGCTGTTACAGGTTTGACCACCTGGGAAAAGAAATCCCGTGATCGCGCTTGCAGCTTGGGTGGCCAGGTTGGGTGCTGATCCAGCAAACTTTCCCAACGGGTAGCCAGTGGCCCGAGGTAGCCGTTGAGGTAGCGTTTTTCCACTTCTTTAGTTACTTCATCGAGCAAGGCAGGCTGCAATGATTCTCGGCGATAGCCATGAAATTTTCGGTAGTGAAAATCGATTTTCCACCAGGCCGTCTGGTAACGGCTGATGCCCTGATCGAGAGTATCCACATCGAAGGAGACCGCTTCCACCAGATCGAGTAATTCAGCACCATGATTGAGAGCTTCGTAGAGTGCCCCGTATTTGGGGAACCAAACTGAGCGAGTTCTCTTAGCGATGATGGCCCGGCGCTCTTCGGTTTTCCAGTTCCTGGTCATGATGCCGTCACGGAACCAGCAGATCATTCGTTGCTCGATCAGCTCGTAGGCATCCAGCTCCGCTTCGACCAAGGCTTGCATGTCCTTGTCGGAGAGCTGGTTCAAATCCTCCGCCACCTTGAGATCGCTTGCGATGCGTTTGGACAGGGTTTCGAAGCTCGTCCGCGAGCGGTTGCTGTCTTTCCAACGGCTGAGAAATACAATCGCCTGACTGCTCAACTGGGATTTCCCTTTCGCAGCCAGTGGGGCGTTGTGCTGGAACAGACTGATGACAAAATCGAGCAACGAAGGGCTGGCGGATTGGTAGCCATACTGGATCTCGACTTCCTTCCAAAAGGCATCGCTTAACTGATAGGGATCTAAGGCATCGCCCACCGGGTCGAGTAATTCCGCTCCAGCGAGATTTTCGCAGAGGCAGAGCAGGATGGCGTCGAGGGAGTGATCCTGTGCTTTCACGACGATCGCCATCATGCGCCGGCGCAGAGTGCGGTGAGTTTCGTCTTGTTGGATCTGGGACTTGAGTGCCTCGCGACGATCCTTGCGGGTGAAAAAAGCGGCGTGCTGCTGAGCCAGATCCCGGTATTCCGGTGGCAGGCCTGTTTCCTGAAGGTGAAGGGAGGCCCGGTCGGCATGGAACTCAGCGTGGGAGAGCAGGATGTCGAGCAGCCAGTTATCTTCGTCCTTGGGACGTTCCGTAGGGATGTAGATCAGGAATTTTTGCTTGGGTTGCTGCAGCAAGACCCGGAATTTGATGCCGATCTCATTGTTGTGTATGCGCAGGACTTCGGTGTCGGGCAGTTCCAGCCCTTCGAGCTCGCCAGTCCATTCATTTTTATCATCATACCAGAAGACGATCCGGTGATGGGAAAAGTGACGTTCGAGACTGCGTTGGATGTGAGGTGATGACATGGGTAGAGCTGAAAGGTTGTTTATGACCTGCCGCCTTTTTTTGTTGCGCGATACTTCTGCAAGCGGCTGTTAGGTTTTTCTGGAAGGGTGTATTCGATCAGCTTGGCGCTGAGCAGTTTTTCTATAGCCATTTTGAAATTTCCGGTTTTTTGGTCGTAGCCCAAAAACTGCAATAGATCTTTGCTACCCAAGTCAGCAGATTTCAATGCACTAAGGATTTTAGCCTCCGTCTGCGTCAATTCGACTGGGACCTCGACTGGGGCCTCGACTGGGGCCTCGACTGGGGCCTCGACTGGGGCTCGACTGGGCCCCGACTGGGCCCCGCCCCTTTTTGCCTTCTCATGAACGGGCAGCCGGGTGAGAAAATAGCTTCGCTCATCATCAGTTTCGAATTCCGGTGCTGGCGAGCCATTGCCATCCATCGCTCGGATGATTTTGGAGATACCGGTGGAGCGACCTTCGGTGAGATTCAATTCCTTGAGAAACTCACCGATGCGGCGGTTGCGGTAGCGTCGGGAGACGGCCTTGCCCTCACTGAGAGCCTTCATGCGAATGGATCTGTCCGGCCCGGGGAAACTCAGTACGACCAGATCTTCGGGAGTGATCCTGATTTCCACAGGCTCGCGGATTTCATAGCAGCGGTGATAGATGGCGTTGACGACGGCTTCTTCGACGGCCGCCTGGGGAAAGTTGGAAAACCTCTCTGCTTGGGGCCGATCCGGATGTTTGATGATCGTTTCCTTGAGGTAGTTGCGTTGGATGTAGTTAAGCGCGTCACGGGTGATTTGTCCCAGCGGACCCTGGAAGATTTTTTCTTCAAAGTGATCGCCGCCGGCCCCATCCGGAAACCAAATCACATCGATCTGGGTGACAGGGAAAAAGTGGTCAGGGTTGTCATTGAAGAAGAGCAAGCCGATGTTTTGTGGCAGAGGGCTTTCACTGGGGCCAGTGACGATTTTCATCTGACGACCCAGAGTTTCGATCTCCAGGGATGGGGCTTCATCAGCCAAATCGCTATCGACCTCGCGCAGGAAGTTTTCTATCAGCCGAGGGGACAAATCGCTCAGGGATGCGTTTTGATTGACTCGATCATCAAAAGGCACTTGTGCGGTTAAGCTGATCAATTCACGTTCGTCGTCATCTTTTGCTTCGATGGTGCTGGTATAGCGACGGATAAAGTAGCGGTAATCCTTGCGCTTGGACGTAACGGTTTTAGGAACTTTGTAGGGGCGGTTCAGTCCTCCAGGTGCCCAGAGGACGATGAGATTTACATCAGCAAAGGTTTCCACACTCAAAATAGGAAAGTAGGATGGCTGAATGAGGTTACAGTAAGCCAGCAATTCTTGATTGGCTTTGCTGCGCTCCGCCTGTCTCCACTCGCGGACTCGTTACGGCTCGAACAAGCTTCTCATCCTTCCGGAATTCTCTTTGCTTTGCTGTGCAAAGGAGTGGGCAGGGAAGGATTCGAACCTTCGAAGGCTGAGCCAGCAGATTTACAGTCTGCCCCGTTTGACCGCTTCGGTACCTACCCGGTTCCTCGGACGCAGCTAACTGCGTGATCGTGGAGCGCTTATAAATGGCGCTTAAAATGGGTTTTGCAAGGAAAAGTTACAGCTTCGGGGCGGTTATTACCTGTTGGGGGCAAAATGAGTCACTGTATTATGAAAACAGAGCGCTTTAATTACCAGTAACGGTAGAGAAAACGGCCAATCAGTCCGCGTTCTTTTTGTTCCCGCACGTCGACATCTCCCTTGGGAGTGGATACTTTCATTTGATTGGCAAGTGATTCACTGTCGTCGGTAGCGTCGCTGGCACTGTTGGAGGAGTTGGAGGTGCCAGCGGGATCGCTGGAGCCGATCATGGCAGAGCGGGAATCGACTTGGTTGTCGTTGCGGTAACTGGGAGCTCCATCGCTGCCGGTATTACTGATGTTGCTGCCGCTCACGGCGGCTGGACTTGTTTTGGCAAGCGGTTTTGCAGCTGCTTTTTTGCTGCTTTTGCTTGCCGGACTGGGGGCGGGAGCTGCTGCAGGGGTGGGAGCCGGGGTGCTTTCGTCCACATCCGCGGCGGCCATTTTTTCGCTGTTTTTGTTTTTCTTGGAAAATTTACGTTTGAGCCAGGATTTTTTCTTTTTTTCCGGCTCTACGCTGCCGGTGCTGCTGGTTTTGTCCATCTTGGGCGCGCTGTCTGCTTTTTTGCTTGCGGGGGTTGGGCTTGAGCTGGCAACGGCTGGGGTGCTGTTGGTCGACGGGGTAATACCGCCGGTAGCGGAGCTGACGACGATCTCAATGCGTTCGCTGGGGTTGTTGTTGCTGTCGGTCGCCGATTTGGAGATTTGGTCGAGGTATTCGAGTCCGGAGATCACTTTACCGAAGACGGTGTATTCGCGATCCAATTTGGGCAGACGGGCGAGGGCGATGTAAAACTGGCTGCCACTGGAGGACTTGTTGGGGTTGGAGGCATCTCCCAGGCGGGCCATGGCGATTGATCCACGATTGTGGGGCAGGCCGAGTTCGGCTTGGATGGTGTATCCGGGGCCGCCGGTTCCCCACAGGGCTTTTTGCGAGGCGTCCTTAGTGAGCGGATCGCCGGCTTGCACGATGTAGTTGGGTATGACCCGGTGGAAAGCGATGCCGTCGTAAAACCCCTGGGCAGCGAGTTTTTTGAAGTTGGCGCTGGTTTTGGGGGCGTTTTTTTCGTCCAGTTCGATGACGATGTCGCGGGTGGTGCCGTGCACGTCGACTCTGAGAGTGACGGTGCTGGTGGTATCAGCGGCAAAACCAGCTGGCTGAAGTGGGGCGATGAGCAGTGCCGCTGTGAGCAGGGGCAAAAAAGTCTGGATGTTCATGGTGATGTTAAGTCGGTTTGAATTTGAGAATGGTAGGTGCGAAACCGCACTATTAGATGGAAAAGTTTAGCACCACTGATTTCACGGATGAACACTGGTAGAGAAGAAGAGCTCAAGCTGAAAAGTAATGTGTGTCAGCGTTGGTATTTTTTAATTAAAAATGTCGTGTAGTGATTAAAAATAATTGAGTGGCTTCGAGCACTGTAGCCAGTTTAGTCATTTGTGTGGTGCTGACAAGCCGCCTTTGCATCAATTTTCGGTCTCAGGGAAAGGATCGGGGTTGAAGCGTTTGCCTATAACTGAAAAATCCTCGTCGCCGTCGCCGTTCTGGATGCCGTTGAATAGGACGTTGGCGGTGGTGGACAGGGCGGGCAGGTCGAGTCCCTGCTCTTTGGCCAGATCGAGCGCGAACTGGGTGTCTTTGAACATGTTGTCGAGGGAAAAGTGGGCATCGTAGTCGGCAGCGATGAGGGTGGGCAGCTTCATCGCGGTGAGGGTGGAGCCGCAGGCGTTGTGTTCGAGCGCCTGGGCCAGTTTATCGGGGTCGATGCCTTGGGCGCGGGTGAGCGCGAGCGCTTCGGCCAGCACTTCCACCGTGGAGGCGGTGACCATGTTGGTGATGATTTTTAAAATGGTGGCGTCGCCGATGTCACCGAGGTAGAGGATTTCCTTGGCGGAGATCTCGAGCAGTGGTCGCACCCGGTCGAGCACAGCGGGGTCGCCGCCGACATAATAAACCAGTGCGCCTTTTTCCGCTGCCATTTTGCTACCGGTGAAGGGGGCGTCCAAAAAGGCGCCATGGGCATCGGCGACGATATTGGCGGCAGTTTTTGTTGATTCGGGATCGACGGTGGCGTGGTTGATGATGACGTGGCGGGAGGTGATGTGCTCTTTCATTTTTTCGACCACTTCGACCAGATCCTGGCCATTGCGGATGAAAATCTGGATCACGTCGGCGACGTCGGCAACCTCTGCGGGTGAACCGAGGAAGTTGGGTTCGGTTTTAGGTGAGCGGTTCCACAGATAAGTGTGGCAGTCGGCTTCGCGTAAATTTTTGGCAACACGTTTGCCGATGATGCCAAGTCCGATGACGCCGACTTTATTTTGGTTTTCTGAGAACATGGTGGGTGCTGGTTGGGCTGGAAAAAGGGGTGGCTTTGAAATTGAATCCCAAGTTACATATTTTCGGGGTAGATGACAATGTTGGAAGCTTTGCGCAGTTTGAGCAGGAAAATTTGTAGGACTTCTTTGCTACGTTGGTTTTTGAGCCAGGCGGTGATTTCAGGTTGGAGCTCTTCAAAGCTTAAATCCCGAGCAGCTTTTTTGTCGGTGACTTCTACGATGTGCCATCCGAGCTTGGTGTGGAAGGGGGCGCTGATTTGATTTTGTGGCAGGGGGAAAACCTGTTTGATAAAGTCGGCGGGCATTCGTTCGCGACTGAACCAACCGAGATCGCCGCCGTGTTTTTTGCTGCGTTCGTCTTCAGAGTATTGCCGGGCAAGGTTGCCGAAATCCAATTCCTCC
>JAJRVS010000400.1 GCA_024277195.1 Verrucomicrobiota bacterium
GGATTGGATATTAACCGTTCTCTCGACATCCTCCTGTAGCAAATAACCAGCCCGCTCCAGTTCGAGACACTTGGATCTGAGCTTGGCGAGGTAATCATCCAGAGAAACATAACGCTCTTGAATAGAAAGTCGAGGATCTCCATCTTCCTGTCGCTGCTTTTTAGTCAGTGGAAAAGGGATATAGGAACCTTGCAACGCGAGCAGTTGATTTTCCGCTCCAGCACCATTTTTTCGCAAACGCCAACTGGCATAAGTCGCTACCGGAACCGCCACCTCCGGCGGTGACAAGCAGGCAACATCGTTTCCATCCGCGTCCGACTTCGGCACCAATACCCGATAATCACCTCGCGGCAAAGGCGGCTGATTGTCGACGATGCCATCGCTTTGCCAACTGGGTCCAAAATCCAGATAAGAAGGCTGCTGAATCACCCCCGGATAACGAATACCCGGAATGTTGGGGAATCCCGTCGCGTTTTGTGTCCAAGCCACCAGAGTGCCTTCGCTAATTTTTGGATACACACTCGGCGGTGCCGGTTGCCCGCCCGCACTCCAACGATCCAGCGCCAACAGCAGGCTGCGCAGGTAAGGTTTGAAATCCCCCGGGTTTCCCAGCGTTTGACCATCACCTTGTTTGGGAGGAAAAGAGCTCGGCCCATGCTGGGTACCACCGAAAAAATACAGCCGAACGTTATCCGGAATCGCAACGTCTTTCTGCCCCAAAGGATCAGTGTGCACTAGTGAACCACTGCGGTTCCAATACTCGGAACTCGATTGCGTGTGCAGAATGAACGGAACCGTATCGCTTTCGATCGCACGGTCGAGCAGCCCCTGCTGCAGCCCCGAAAGCGGATCAATCTGCTTCCCATAGGCAAAAGGAAATCGATCCGGAGGGTAATCGTGGTGATCATGTTGACCCGCGTGACGAGTCGGCTGGGCAAAACGGTGATTAAAAGAACCCATGCCCGATCCTGAAACATGGGGGATCAGACCATCAAAGACTTTTTGTTTTTTTTCATCCGCGTTGAAACCCCAGTAAAGAAACTCACGCAAAAAACGTCCACTCTGCGAAACTCCAAAGCCATGCGCCCGTCTAATGACCGGTTTGCCGTCAATAAGCAAGGGGTTAGCCTTGCCCGTTCCGTGCTTGAAACTAGAGATCAAATCACGAACCGTCGCAAATCCGGTTCCCATCACCAGAGGATCCTGCGCTTGATAAATAAGCTCATAGATGTGGGCTTTTTTCAAACCCGCTGGGTACTCCAGTTCCACCTTGGGCAATTGGTTCGGGAAATCACTCTCGACTTCGCTCACATGCAGCTTCCATTCGCCTCTCGGGATGAAAACCCGTGGATGCCCCGCAAGCAAACGATGGCTAAGCGTCGCAGTCTTCAAACCTTTTGCAGTGGGTCGGTAAGATCCATGGTTAGCCCAGTTCACGACGGTTCTAGTGACATCCGATCGCGGAACCATTTCGCAACGTACCATTCCTGTGATAGGTTTTTCACCCTCACTCGCCAAGGGAGGCCACAGCTGCAGGCGATTATTACCCGGCACCAACTCTCCATCCCAACCGCTCCATACAAGCGTGAAACCCTGTTTCATCAAAAATCCATTACCCGCATGCGCCTTCGACGAAGGATCGTTGCCACCACCGCCGTAATTAAAGTAGCTTAACAACGATTTGTTACCGCGGTTGTTCACCCCATACAACGCTGCTGCATTCCCTTTATTCAAATCCTTCGGAGCAAGAATGAAAAGATCGCAAGACAACTCAACTTTCCCTTTTTTATTACGAGCGCACTTATCTAGATCACGAATGTTGCGATTAGCAGGTAAGCTCGCATCCAGTTCAAAAAATGCCCGCCCGATGATGCGCTCGTAGGCACCCACCTTCCCAAATATCTCACCTTTGGCAAAATCTTGCCGGTCTTTTATTTCGAAACGAACCAATTCTGCAAAAAGCAAACTTGGGAGAAACACTAAAACAACAATGAAACTGGATAAAATTTTCATGACAGGATACCGATCAGATCAATATCACGTTCGCTAACGCGATCGGTCAAGTCTTCATGCTTGATATAAAGATGTAAACACAACGGAACCATTGCTAGCAGTCAGCGAGCTTGACGATAAAAATTTACTGTGTTCTATTTCAAAAATTAAACGCTTATTAGCCATCCGCTCGGGACTGGCAAAAACAAGCAAACAAGGGCAAAATAGCAAATTTCTAACAGCAGCAGTAATGATCATTCGTAAACGCAATTTGTATCTGACATTCGTACTTGGCCTGATGCCATTCGCCACCTCTTGGCATGTTCAGGCCGCCGAGCCTGACAGCTTTCTGCAACAATTTCTGCCAGCGGAAGAAATAGAAGAGACTGGGGAAATCGAAACCGATCGTGATTCTTTCACACCAGCTACCACTCTTGTTGCTCCATCCAAAGTCATGATTGAGGCCGCATGGACCTTTATCGAGAATCGCGATGCCAAAGAGACTCATAGCCTGCCGGAATTACTCATGCGCTACGGTGCCGCCGATTGGCTGGAACTTAGGCTCGGCACCAATTATGAAATAGGTGGTGAATCTGCGGATGTCAGTAATTCCAAAGGCGCGTTTGGCGAAGGAGATGAACATAAAGAAGGCGGCATAGAAGAGGAAGCGAATGTGAATTACGGTTTAAAGTTAGATATCACGGATCAACATGGTTGGTTACCCGATAGCGCTCTCATCATCCAAGGAGCAACGCCAATCTTGGGGAAAACGACAGCAACCAGCTTCGGAGGCTATTATGCATTCGGTTGGGTATTGAGAAATGGATGGATTTGGGACACCTCGATTCGCTATGGCGCCAGAGGAGGAAATGAAGGATCATCCGAGCAGTGGGCTCCATCCACTGTCGTCAAAATCCCCCTGACGGAAAAAACTAAAGCTCACCTCGAATATTTTGGTATGTTCAACAACACACCGGATTCCGCAACGGAAAAACATTACATCAGCCCCGGGGTTCATTACCTCATTACCGAAAATTTAGAAGTCGGCATCCGGGTCGGCTGGGGCTTGAATGACCAAGCCTCCAGGTTCTTCTCCAACGTCGGCTTCGGTTGGCAATTC
The DNA here is from genome assembly GCA_024277195.1 of Verrucomicrobiota bacterium. GTDB lineage: Bacteria > Verrucomicrobiota > Verrucomicrobiia > Verrucomicrobiales > DEV007 > JAADHD01. The sequence continues at coordinate 3,113 of JAJRVS010000400.1, forward strand.
TGACTCAAAGGATCGGCTTCCCCCATCTGCCGTGCCCCTTTGTACGTTGGGGATCAGGGTGTGATCCACTCCCTAATCTGGAAAGAAGGTAAAAACCTGTGCCCAGACAGGGACGCATAAACAGACTTACAAAGACGTCGTGCAAAATGAACCAATCAATGCCATTCGACGGCTTCGCAGAATTTTGAGTTCTTTAGCTTCCCTTCGATGCTTCGTTTAAGTATCCTGAGTCGATGAAGTATTGGTTAATAATTCTTATTACGGCCTGCTTGGCTGAGCGGGGCATTGCTGAGAGTGAAACCTCGACGAGTATCGGGACTGCTCGTGTGGCATCAGTGAGTCTTGCTGATGCGGAACTTGGGGAGGTGCTGAGATTTATCAGTGCAAAGTCGGAAGAACTGCTTAAGCGCCCGGTGAATTTTATTTTACTAGGCGAAGGCAGTGGATCAAAGAAGCTGAGTTTGCAGCTGAATAATGTGCCACTGAGCGCCTTGCTTAAGTACGCCTGTGAGCTAACCAATTGTGTCGCGGAAATTGTACCCGATGGAGTTCTTGTTGGACCGAAAAAAGATGTGTTGCGTGCCAAAAGCGATTGGAATGAAGCGAAGGTGGTGACCGGACGCGGGAGCGCGGCATCACAATTAGCTTTGATCACGATTCCATCTTTGCAATTGGAAGCAGCAGCTGTCTCCGAGGTTATCAGCTTTCTGCGAAGCCATGTGGATGAGCTGAAACAAGGAAAGGCGCAGGCAATGAGTTCTAATTTTCTGCTTATCGATAATCCTGATGCACCGGTAAAAGATTTGCCGGTGAGCCTGCAGTTGAAAGATGCGCGACTGTCTTCGGTGATTCGATTTATCTCAGCAGCAGCAGGGCCAGAACTCAGCTATCGGATTGATCGGGGCGCAGTTGTGTTCGGTCACAAAGCAGACCTGAAGGCAGCCCCCATACCTCAGATTAAAGCGAGTCCTGCAGGGTTTTCCTGGATGAAAAACAAGCTCATTCCTGAAGTAAAAATCAACGGAGCTTCACTGGAGGAAACTTTACAACTGATCAGACATTACACCGAGGGACGTTTTAATGTGGTGAATCAAAGCAAGAAAACAAGCGGCGCGGTTGAGCTAAATTTAAAGAACGTATCCTTAGCAACCTTGCTTGCTTATGTTTGTGAGCAAACCAACACTAATTTTCGTGTTGAGAACAGCGCAATCATCATTATTGATGGCAAAAAACGGCCTATAAGAAAATCATCTTCACGGACTGGTAATAAGGGAGGCTCTACGCAGGATACCAAGGGGAAGCCTGTTTTTGATGAATAAGGAGTAGGGATAAGGGGCTGAAAATCAGCCTCTTGCTTTACTTGGAATTTAAAAAAGTGCAGGGATGCCTTCTTTTTTATTTCCCCTACCTACCCTATTGCCCGAGTGGATTAATGGAGAGTATTTTGCCACGGGTTATTGAAAATAGAGCGAATGAAAGGAAGTGGATGGTGCCAGGAATTTGCTTTTCCACCTCCCTTCCCTTTCGTTACCGAACCGGGGTTGAAAGGGATCAGCGGTTGATTGATTTTTTCATAAAGTGTTTGCTGTAGAAATAATGCAATCAGTTCAAGGGCAGCCAGACGCTCATCTGTGATTCGCCACGGTTGA
>JAJRVS010000401.1 GCA_024277195.1 Verrucomicrobiota bacterium
CAATTTGAAAATTAAGATCATGTTACGCAAAATCCTCACTCTCTTTTTTGTAACTGTAGGACTACTGAGCGAGGGCTTGGCTCTTGAACCCCTACGGGTTTTTATCCGTGCGGGGGAAAAGACTCATGCCCCTGGGGCTCACGAATATCTACGCTTTGCCGAGGACTGGAAGGTCCTGCTGAAAGAGCGTGGTGCGGTTTGTGATGCGGGCATGCTGTTTCCCAATCGGCAGCAGTTGGCGAATACGGATGTATTGGTGTTGCATGCCAAAGATGGGGGTAGCATCAAGGGTGAGAATAGGACTAATCTGGAGAAATTTCTTCAGCGTGGAGGTGGGCTGGTGGTGATCCATGCTGGCAGTGTGTCCGCAGATCCTGATTGGTATCGCAACGTGATTGGTGGTTCTTGGCGGGAGGGACAGACTCAATTTTATGAGGGGGAGATGAGTTTGTACTTTACCGATCGAGAAAATCCAATCACCAAAGATTTGTCTAATTTTGATCTGAATGATGAAATCTACTACGACATGGACATTCTGCCGGAGGTTCAAGTTTTGGCAGCTGACTACACTCCTAAGTTGAAACAAGGCAAGGCGGGTAAGAAGAAAAAAAAGGTGAATATTTATGATATTCAGCCTCAGATATGGGCTTATGAAAATACCTTGAAAGAAGGGGCGACGCCTTATCGAGCTTTTGTGAGTCTTCCTGGGCATTGGTATCGAAATTTTTCCCATCCAGGTATTCGCGCTTTGTTGTTGAGGGGAATCGCTTGGGCTGGAAAACGCACCAATGTTGATGAATTTTGCCGCGAGCAAGAGCTGGGAGATGCTTTACGCTATGTTGAGGGTGGGGCTCCTAGAGCTGAGGATCTGGTGGGGGAAATAGAGATGCATCCTGATTTTGAAATCTCGTTAGTAGCGAGCGAGCCACTGATCAATAATCCCATGAATATCGACTGGGATGCCAAGGGCAGGCTGTGGGTGTGCGAAACTCTGGAGTATCCCAATGGTCTGCGCAAGACGACTGGCACGGAATGGAAGGATAGCGGTTCTTATTCTCCGGGTAACTATGAACGTGAGCCGATGGATCGTATCAGTATTTTGTTTGATACGGATGGCGATGGGCAAATGGATCAAAAGAAGGTGTTCGCTGATAAGTTGGAGTTGGTGACGAGTTTTGTGTTTCATCGTGACGGAGTGATTGCCTGCGCCGCACCTGATATTTGGTTTTTGCAAGATACGGATGGTGACGATGTGGCGGATAAGAGGGTCAAGTTGTTCACAAATTTGGGTAATAGAGATACTCATGCGGTGATCAATAACATGCGCTGGGGGCAGGACGGCTGGATCTATGCGACTCATGGCTACTCGGCAAGTTCGAATGTCACCAGTGGAGATGGGAAAAAGTCTTTTGGGGGTATTGGAAGCGGTGTGCTTCGCTTCAAGCCGGACGGCTCTGCCATCGAGCAGTATGCGTCGCGTGGTGGCAATACTTGGGGCTTGGAGCTGACTCGTGAGGGGGAGGTTTTTTACACTCAGCCGACGACGGGCAATCCCTTGATGCAGGTGATGTTGCCAGAATCTATTTTGGCAAAGGGCAAGTTGCCTGGGGTGAGGGGAACGGTAGGTTTGCTGCCGGGAGCGAAAACGTATCCGGCGATGAAGTGGCAGCAACAGGCTTATGTGCAGATCGATCAGGTGGGAGGTTATACCGCTGGCGCGGGTTGTGTGATTTATGAAGGTGGGGCATGGCCGGAGAAGTGGAATCACAGCTATTTTACCACCGAGGCGACAGTGAATCTGGTGGGGCAGTTTTTTCTTAAACCGAAGGGTATCAGTTATGAGGCGAAGCGTCAGGCTGGTAGGGAGAATAAAGAATTTATTCGCAGTCGAAATTTATGGTTTCGTCCTATCGACGTGCGCACGGGGGTGGACGGGGCGCTGTATGTGGTGGATTTCTGCAATCAGGCGGTCATTCACAACGATACTCGCGGGCCTAAACATGGTGCGGCTAATGCGGCGGTTCGTCCTGATCGAGATCATTATTACGGTAGGATTTGGAGAGTGCAGCATAAGCAGGCGCGGGTGTTGCCGAAGTTGAAATTGGATGAGGGTGATGAGGATGAACTAAGGTTGGCGGTAAAAAGTGCTAATAAATACAGCAGAGAAACGGCGCAGCGTTTGTTGAGAGAGCGCTACCAGACGGGCTTGATGTCGGTAGGCAGCGGGGCGGTGCGTATTTTTCGCGAGAATGAGAGCGGTGGGGATTTTGCAAAAATCATCGAGCAGGTGAGCCAAGCGAGTGACGATTGGACGCTATCCGCGCTGATCGCTGCGTCGGCATCTTCTTCAGATCGGGCGCTGAAAGTTCTTCAGGCGGCTTTGAACTCACCTGCTGATGCTCAGTTGGTTAAGTTTGTGGGTGCTGTATTGCCCTATGCGGTGAAGGGGGAGCGTGGAGGTAATGTCTTGGAGTTGCTCTCTGCCTGTTCGTCAGTCAAGCCCGAGTCACGCAAGCTGGTATTGACTGTGTTGTCTGCTTTGCGGGCTCATAAGGTGAAAGTAGCTCCATTTTCTGAGCCTTTGCAGGTTTTAATGAAGGGGTTTTTAGCGCAGTCCGACAGTCAACTTCTGGCTTTGCCTTTGATTCTTCGTTGGGATCAAAAGGGCGAGATGAAGGATGAGGTGGATCGAGTCGTCGCAGGTCTGGTGAATCGATTGAATGCTTCTGGGGTGAAGCTTGCAGAGCGAGTGGCGATTGCACGCAGTTTGTTGTTTTTATTGCCGAGGCAAGCGCAGGTGAAGCAGGTATTAAAACAATCCCTACAGTCCGAAGGGGGGGAGGGCTACAAACGCAAGTTATTGTTATTGTTGGGAGATGCTGCAGGCATGGAAGCAGGCAATCTTTTACTAGAGTCACTGGAGCTAGGGACGCCAGCTTTGAG
>JAJRVS010000402.1 GCA_024277195.1 Verrucomicrobiota bacterium
ACGACTTTTTTACCGTCAATTGACACCGTCATCACATCCCCCTTGGTTTGGATCAACAGATCATGCCACTTGTCCTCTTCCAGCTCCACCGAAGCCTTGGCCGATTTTGATTCCAACAGCTTTTTGGTTTCTTCATCCAACTTCCCTCCGGCTTTCTTTTTATCAAAAATCTCATTCTTAAAATTCCCCGTCTTGCCATCGGAAAGCATCACCATCGTAGGACTGACGACCACTCGACAGATGTGCCCGGCATGTGACCCTTTGTATTGGTTATCATCAAACTTCAAATTAAATCGCTTCGCTTCCGGTCCGGAGAACCTGAACTTCACCGCAACTTCCATATCCTGTTTGCCCTCGAATTTGATCGTATCCACCGCCTGATGATCTGAATCCGGTGCTGTAATGCCATAAAACACGCCATCCTTCACCTCGCTTGCACTTTTATAATGCTTCCAACGTTCGCCAAAACCCTCTGCCGAAAAATCATCTTCAAAAATCAGTTCTTTATAATCTGATTTTTCCTCACCCGCCTGCTTGCGTTCATTCAGCCAAGTTTGATCAGCCTCGGAAAGCTGGTCAAAAGGCACCTCGAACACCTTGCCCTTGGCCCGAATCCTTACCACACCTTCACTCAAACCCAACAGCTCTCCATGAATCTTCTTACCTTCCAGATTAGTAAAATCTCGAAACTCCCGTGCTTCGACCAGCTGCAAGGACAGCAGCGTAAATAAAGCTATTAATATTACCCTCATCGTTTTTTTCATAAGTTTTTAGCCAATTGCATCACTGACATCCACGACCCTATTTTTCCTCTGCCGTTTTTTCTTCCAGCCCTTCATTCGAGGCTGCCCGTATCACCAAGTCATCATAATGCACATCATTGATCGTCGTGGTAAGGCTCACTAGGGACTTAGTCATATGCGCCACCCCTTCTGATTGAAAACCCCCGACCTCCTCGCCATCAATTTTCACGATCAACTTATCCGCTTTGGTACGGATCAACAACTCATGCCACTCATCCTTGTTCTTCTCAAAATCAATCGGCAAAACTGCGCTTTTTGTTTTCAGCAATTCCTTGGTCGCGTCATCTAAACCTTCTGGACTTTTACGTTTGTTGTAGATCTCCCACTTATCCGACCCCGTTTTGGCATCACGAATAGAAACTCTCTTTGGACTCACGCTCACACTAACAATATGTCCTGCCTGCGACCCTTTATATTGATAGTCATCAAACCACACATTAAAACTCTTTGCCTCGGGTCCAGCAAATTTAAACTTCACCGACACCTCCATGTCACGCCTCCCCTCAAAGCGAACCGAATCGCAACCAGGATGAACCTTGATATCGACCGTCTTGCCCACCATCACCCCGTCCGCTAGCAAACTCTCGCTCTTGTAGTGCTTCCACAACTCGCCAAAAGCCTCAGCAGAAAAATCGTCCTCAAAGACCAGTTCTTTATAATACAACTTGTCCTCCTCCCCCTTACGCTTGAGATCCCACTCGTTCAACCACGTCTGGTCCGCTTCGGAAAGCTGATCCACAGGGATAAAAAACACCTTCCCCTTGGTGCGAATCCGCACCTTGCCCTCACTCAGATCCAGCAACTCCCCATGAATCTTCTTACCTTCCTGATTAGTAAAATCCCGAAATTCGCGCGCTGACGCTACCTGCAGTGCCAACGCACTAAGCAATACCAATAATTTCACCTTCATCGTTTACCCTTGTAATTCTACTGCCTGGTTTATTTCTTCTCCGTATCTTCCTCCACGCTCTCCTCTTCAAGCCCCTCATTCGGAGCTGCCTTCACTTCAAAATCATCGTAATGCACATCGTTTGCGTTAGTCGTCAGGCTCACCACCGATTTGGTCATGTGTGCCACTCCCTCGGATTGCAACTCTCCCACTTCCTTGCCATCAACCTTCACCACCACCTTGTCCCCCTTGGTGCGGATCAACAAATCATGCCACTCATCCTTGTCCTTTTCCATATCCAATTCAAAACGAGACGTCTTGCTCTCCAGTAACTTTTTAGTCTCTTCATCCAAACCTTCAGCGGATTTTTTCATCTCGTAAATCCCATTCTCCATGTTGCCCGTTTTGGCATCCGCGATTGAGCCTCCGGTCGGACTGATGCTGATACTTGCAATGTGTCCTGCATGCGAGCCTTTAAAGTCCTTATCATCGAACCAAACATTAAATCTATTGGCCTCCTCACCCGCGAACTTGAATTTCAATGACACTTGCATGTCCCGTCGACCTTCGAATCTGATCGAATCCACGCCGGCATGATCATCGATATCAATCGTCTTCCCGATCAACACCCCGTCCTGAATCACACTTTCACTCTTATAGTGACGCCAAGCTTCGCCAAAACCTTCGCTAGAAAAATCATCCTTGAACACCTCCTCTTTATAATAAAGCTGATCCTCCTCTCCCTTGCGTTTGAGATCCCACTCATTCAACCACGTCTGGTCAGCTTCGGAGAGTTGGTCCAAAGGCACTTCAAACACCTTGCCCTTGGCACGAATTTTGACCTTACCCTCCACCAAATCCAACAGTTCCCCATGGATTTTTTTACCAGCCTGATTGGTGAAATCCCGAAATTCCCGCGCTCCAGCAACCTGCAGAGCCATCACCGTGATCAATACGAATAGTTTTGCCTTCATGATACGTAACATTTCGCACAAGATAGGCACGGGTGCAAATAACGTAACAACAGCTTTCCCCCCCGTATTTATTGCGCCGGTTCGATTCCGCTCCATATTCCCATCGCAATGAAAGACGTCCTCCTCAAAATCACCGAAAGCAGCAACTGGGTTGTGATCTTTACCTTGCTGATTCTGCTGGTATGGGAAGGCTACGCCCCCTACTTCTCCTTTTTCCGCCAGAAGATGAAAAAACGGGCGCTTCACGCGGCTCGCAATTTCACTCTCACGGTCATGAACGCCATCATGACCTCACTGATGTTCATCTGGATTTGGAACTGGGCGGCAGATTTCACCACGGTCCATCAGTTCGGCCTGATGAATCAATTCGCGCTGCCCGCCTGGGGCAAAGCTTTAGGCGTTGTGCTGCTGTTTGATATTTGGACCTACTGGTGGCACCGCTTCAGTCATGTTGTGCCTTTCCTATGGCGCTTTCACCGGGTACATCACAGCGACCCGCAAATGGACGTCACCACTTCCAACCGTTTCCATATCGGAGAGATCTTTATCTCCAATGTCATCCGCATCCCCCTCATCATGCTTTTCGGAGCCGAGTTCTGGCACATCGCGCTGTTCTCAGCACTGATGTTTCCGGTGGTACAATTCCAACACGCCAATATCGGACTGACACCCACCCTCGACCGCCTGCTGCGGATCATCTTGGTCACCCCCCACATGCACAAAGTTCATCATTCCCGATATTACAAGGAGACCAATTCCAACTACACCTCGATGTTCTCCATCTGGGACCGCCTTTTTGGCTCTTTCCGACTCAGCAAGGATCTTAGCAAAATTCAGCTTGGCCTCAATCATTTTGATAGTGATAAAAAACAAAGCCTCGGTGGAATGCTGGCCACCCCCTTAGGAAAAAATCATACGCTCCCCAAAAGCGAAAACAAAACCGAACTCGAACCTTAAAATCTCCCAAACCAGTGAACCAATTCCCCCTTCTCTCTACAACCCTGCTCATCCTACTTTTTCTCGAACCCGCCCTTGCCAGGGACTCCCTCACTCTAGCGGTCGGTTACGGCGGGCGCCGAATGATCACCACGGACGGCGGACAAAACTGGACACATGACACCCGCTGGGTCGAAAAAGGCGGCGACGACAATGAGCTGCTACGCGGAGCCTGTTACGGAGCGGGCACATTTGTCGCCGTCGGTGGATCCAAAATCGCTCCCATCATCGTTTCTAAAAACGGGATAGACTGGCAGGAACAACAACTCGCAGGCGGATGGCTGGGTGATGTCGCCTACGGCAACGGATGGTTTGTCGCGGTCGGCGGAGGCGGATCCTACCTGAGATCCAAGGACGGCCTTAAATGGAGCGCACGACAACGCAATAAAGAAGTCAAACCAGGCTACCCCAGACATTACCGTGAAATCGCTTTTGGAAATGGCCTGTTTGTGGCGGTAGGTGACAAAGGCCGTCGCACGATTTCTGCAAACGGTGTGACTTGGAGCGAAGATCAAACGATCAAAGAAAAATTAAACCGCCAGAACATCCTCTTTGCTAAAGGACGTTTTGTCATCATCGGTTCAGGCGGCTACCTCACCACCAGCCAGGATGGCCTCTCCTGGTCCACCCCCCAATCGCCCACTACGGAAGATCTACGCTCGATCTTGTGGGATGGAAAAAAATTCATCGTCACCGCCAAAAGCGATCTGATTATCTCTAACGACGGGCTCAATTGGCGAAAAGTAGCTGCTCAGGGAGGTGTTCCTTCTACCATCTACTACGACCCCGTCGCCAAGACCTATTTTGGCTTCAGTTGGCGCAGCCGCAAGTGGACCTCACCAGACGGCCTCAACTGGAAACGCCACGACGATTCTGGTAAAAACGCCATCACGGCCATCGTTTCAACCCCCTCTACCCCTAAAACAAAACCTGAGTAAGCTCATTCGTCACAAAAAAATCATTGCAATAGTTAACAAAAGCTGATTATATTTATACCGAGTTACTATAATCACTCAAATCAACTAGAACCCGTAAATCAATTCAATATGAAATCCATCACTCTCATCGCTGCTATGGTTGCCGTTGCCGGAGCTTTTGCTCTGGGCGCATGCAAATCCAAACAACAGACATACACTCCACCAGCCACACCAGGTTACGTGGATTCAGGTAAATAATTTTTACCGATAAAAAATTTAAACCGGTCGATCTCATCAAGAGGTCGACCGTTTTTTTACCCGCATCTATCACTTGCTCCTTCTTGTTTTTTTGTAAAATTTTTCTCCAAGCCACGACAAGTCATGAGAATTTTCACACTAACCTTTATCGCCGCCTGCCTGTTCACCTTATTCACAGCTGAAGCATGGTCACAAAAACCATCACCACAAACAAACAAAACCCCACCCCCTGCGGAGGAAGCCCCTCAACTGTCCGTTTGTTACAATAAAGAATTTCCACCCATTTCCTTTGCGGCCTTCTCCCTGATCACCGTTGATCCCAGTTATCCCGCACTGTCTCTGGAAGCGATCAACAAAAGCGGTAAAAACGCTTTTGCCCGCCTCAGTATAAACAAAGTCGATCCCGCCAAAGGATGGTTCAAACCTCTCTCCGAATCCGGAGCCTTCAAAAAAAGCCCCGATCCCTCTAAACCCCAAACCATTGATCTAAGCAATCCCGCGTGGGAAGACCTATTGATGCAGGCGCTCATCCCCCAGCTGATCAAAAAGGGCTTCACTGGCTTGTATCTCGACGATCTCGATCTCAGCTACCAACAAAAACAACACGCTCAGGCCGCAGCGCTGATCAGTAACATCCGCAAAAACTTCCCCCAGCTCAAACTGATCGCCAATGGAGGCCTCGAATTCCTACCCTCTTTTGCGCCCCATATTGACTATATTCTTTTGGAAAATCGGATCGCCAAACAACAAAAACTCGCCTCGATCCACCAAGTAGTCAAAACCTTGGAATTGCTTGAACTAGGCAAAAAGGTCAACCCCAAACTGATCCCTCTTGCGCTGGATTATTATGCCCCTGTTGCCAGCGGACTAAACGCCCCACATCTTTTATTCATCGCTACCCTGCGCAAATTGCACTGGGAATACGGCCTTGCATCCTGCGTCACCGTGGAGAGTCTCGATGCCGTGCCCATCCGCCCCCTCAACTGAGCCACACTTACAAACCCGTCGGGTGATCAACAAAACTCCAGCTGATCCGGTACTTTGCCGCCAAATGTTTAGCCAAGGCCTTCACCCCGAAAGTCTCGGTCGCATAATGTCCACCGTAGATCACGTTGATCCCCAACTCCTCCGCTGAAGTGTAAGACCAATGCGGCCCTTCCCCGGTGATGAACGTATCAATCCCACTGGCTGCGGCAGCATAAACCTCCGATCCCGCTCCACCCGTGATCACTCCAATCTGACGTGTCTGCTGCGGTCCTCCCGGACACAAACGGGCTTCGCCGCCCACCGCTTTTTTCACCCGCTCCAGCAGAACCTCCCGCTTGATCTGTGCTCCACTTCTCAAGCCCAGCTGAATCCCCTTCCATTCAAAAAACGGTTTCAAATTCTTCAAACCAATCGCTTTGGCCAACAGCACATTGTTGCCTGACACCGGATGCACATCCAGCGGAATATGCGCACTGTAGATCGCCAATCCATTATCCATCGCCAGTTTCAGCTTTTCATACTGGCTACCCTCGATCTTCTGCGCCCCCTGCCAGAACATACCGTGATGCACCAATAGCAGATCTGCCTTTTGCTCCACCGCTTCCCTCACCACCGGCAAACAAGCATCCACCGCTGCGACAATTTTTTTCACCTGGCCCGCGTTCTCCAATTGCAGACCATTCAGCGCATTCGGATAATCCGGCACCTCATTCAGCTTCAAATGTTTCTCCAGATAAGTGCAGATCGTTTTCAGTTTAGCCATGGCTTCATTATAATTCGAATCCCCTGATTGACTAGGCCAAACCCCTCACTTTTTCTATTACCTCACACGCCCCCTCCACCCTGGTTCGGATGAGCCCCACAGTAGAACAGAAGAAAAAAATCAAAAAACCCACTCACTCCCATCTCATAAAAACTCTGCGTCTCTGCCCCTCCTTGGGCACCGAAGCCTAGGTGGAGGAGGCTGCGAGAGCATTTTTTCTCTCAGCCGCATCAAAGTCCTCGAGACTCACATACATCGGTTGATAACACGCGTCCCCCGCTCCCACCAGTGGCCCAAAAGCAACAAACCCAAGATGGCGATACAGACCCAGCTGTCGTGTGGTGCCTGAAATAATACCCAGATCATATCCCCTGGCCACTCCGTATTCCTTGAGCAAAGCAAGCATCCCCTTCAGAATGCGACCTCCGCGAAGACCTCTGTATTTCTTTTCAACCGCCAACAATCTAACTTCTAAAATACGATACCCTGTTGGCAAAAATGATTCCAAATCCGGCAATTTTTAATCTAGGGAAAAAGGTCGCTGCCCACGCAGGGCGAGCATGCCCATCAACTCCCCCCGCTGCAAACAAATCACGTAGGTATTTTGATCATGAAACTTATCCACCAAGCGGCGAGCAGATGAAATTTCATGCTGGGGGATCTCTTCGACAAAAGTCCGGTAATTCAACTCATGAATCTGCTCAAACTCCGATTCCTCCGTAGCCAGTTTATAAATCAACGCTGCTGATTCCACCCCCCCACCTCCCTTATTCTCCATCCTTTGTTTTTCTGCCATAACAATAGATCAATTGCCAATCAAGCGCTACGCCCTCGTCACTATACTGCAACTCAAAATACTCCCCTATCGCTTCATCCACCTGCTCAAGTTCAAGATCCAAAGCAAACAGGCCTTTAAAAAAACAGCCACCTGTTCTTTTTTCTCAAACTTCCAAGGCATAATTTTTAAATCCTCACTTCACGATCATCTCACCACGCATCAAAATCCAGTGACCAGGAAAAGTGCAGATATAAGGATACACACCTGGCTCGGTCGGTGCCTTGAACCGCAAATACTGAGCTTCATACGCATTCAGCATTCGCGAATGATGAATGATTTTGTCTGATTGGGGAATGAACCCCAATTTGGCCGCTTCCGGATCCTTCGCCATTTCATTGGCCGCCATGCCCACTTCTTCCAGAGCTCCTGGTTCGACGATCACCAGATTGTGCGGGGTGGCGTCAGGATTGACAAAATCAATGCGCACCGCTTGTCCGGGCTTCACCTCGAAACTTTTCAGTGAATAGAGCAAGCGCTCTTTCACAATCGAGATGGTCACTTTTTTTATATCCTTCTGTGCATCAAAAGCATCTTCCTCTTTGGTATTTTTCTTACGCGCTTTACCTTTTTGCCCCAACTCGAACTTGGCATACAGATCTGCGATCTCAGGGTGCTGTGTTTTAAACTTCTCATTGGCTCCCCAGTATTTTTTTAAAGGAGCCGATCCGAGGGAAGTGCGTATCGCATAAGCCAAATGACCTCCATGCGGGTGTTTCAATGTATCCAGCATCGCTAACAGAGCCTCTTCACTGCCCATGTAAGTAGCAGCAATAGCTGCCTCCAAACGAACCAATGCGTTATTGTCGTTGGCCGATTGCCTGAGCAATTCCACCGAATTTTTCATACTATCCCCCCAGTAACGCAACTGACGGGTGGCCGCCGCACGGGCATTGTGATTATCGCATGTCAGCAAATCGCCTAACAATCCGGCATTCACCTGGCCGATGCCACGATACATCCAAATCGCCTCCAGCTGGTGATGACGGTAACGCGGATCCGCTGAGTCGAGTCCAGTCACCCATTGATCCAGGGCCTTCTTGACTTGATCCGCTTTGCGGTCACGCAGTTCACGCCGGGACCAGTAACGATAACGGTACTCAGCCAATTTCAAGTTATCCAAAAGCTCTGTGATACCCGCCCCATCAATCTTGGGCGGATCCACCGGCTTACTGCCTTTTGCCGTGATGCGCCAAATACGCCCCGAGACCCGGTCGCGCCGGGAGTCGCGCATCGAATATTGATTGTGACTCTTGATCGGATTATACCAGTCACAAACGTACAAACTTCCCCTCGGACCAAAACGAAGATCTACAGGAATGAAACTCAAGTCGGACGAAAACAATATATCGCTGACGTATTTTTCCTCAATTCCAAATTCACTCTCATTCCATTGCAGGAACTCAATGCGATTGGTCGGCTTGTAACGCGCTTTGATGAAACCTCCTTGCATCTCCTCGGGAAAAGTTTTGAAATCGACAAAATCATGGCCACAAGTCCCTGAATAACCCTGCAGCCCGATCGGCTTGGGGTGCTGTTCCGGATAGACCGGATCGAGAGCATGGAATGCCGATGCAAAAATAGGATGGCTGGCCACATGCTGCCCCCATTGATCGAAAGTCACTCCCCATGGATTGGTGCTGGAGTAAGTGCCAAAAGAAATCAACTTTTCCGTTTTGGGATCATAACGAAACCAACCACTGTTCTGCTGACGCACCGGACCATAAGGCGTCTCGACTTGTGAGTGATGAAAAATCGATTCACGAAAAATCAGATCTCCGTCAGGGGTCCAGGCAAAGTCATGCAGCGCGTGATGGGAATCCTCCGTTCCAAGGCCAGTCAAAACCACTTGTTTGGAATCCGCTTTACCATCCCCATCCGTGTCCTTGATAAAAACCAGATTAGGTTGTTGGGAAACATAAACTCCGCCATTGCCAAACTCCAAAGAAAGCGGTTGGTAAAGATCGTCGGAAAAAACCGAAGACTTGTCCGCCTTGCCATCACCATCGGTATCTTCGAGAATCACCAGCTTGTCATGGGGTTCCTCTCCCGGGAATATCTGCGGATAAGAGGTCGAACAGCTCACCCACAAGCGCCCCTTGGAATCCCAACGGATACTGATCGGATTGGCGATATCCGGAAACTCTTCTTCTCCGGCAAAGAGGTTCACGTCAAAACGCGGATCCATGATAAAAGCCTTTTTTTCATCCTCGGCACTCAACCAGGGATTGGTGCCACGCGCTTCCCATACATCCTCCAGTGGTGGCAGATTTGAGTCATCAATTTTCGCCGCCACCGCTTTCCCCTGGGCAAGATCCCATATGCGCTTGTAACGATTGGCCACCATCAGATCAAAATTGCGCATCGCCGGTAGGAAGTCGTTATAACCGTGTTCTTCGCTGCGCTTGCCGGTGTAATAATAAGTAT
>JAJRVS010000403.1 GCA_024277195.1 Verrucomicrobiota bacterium
ATGGATGACATCGAAGCCCATGTCGCCGGGGCGTACCAGTCCCATCAGCGCGTTGAGGTTGGCGCCATCGTAATAGAGTAGCGAGCCGTTTTCATGTAAAGCTGCGGCGATTTCCGCGATGTTGGGATCAAAAAGTCCCAGTGTCGATGGATTGGTCATCATCAGTCCGGCGACATCGTCGTCCAGCATCTCGCGCATGGCGTCCACATCCAGCGTGCCCTCTTTGGTGGTGGGGATGATTTTACAAATATAACCCGACATCGCCGCACTGGCGGGATTGGTGCCGTGGGCGGAGTCAGGAATGAGGATGACCGAGCGATCTTGCTTGAGACTCTCAAAATGCCGTCTGATTATCAGGAGTCCGGTTAATTCTCCGTGCGCACCCGCTGCGGGCTGCAGGGTGAAGGCATCCATGCCGGTGATCGCGGCAAGATGACTTTGCAGTTGGTGAAAGAGCGTCCACAGGCCCGGCATCGAATCGGCTGGCTGAGCCGGGTGCACATCGGCGAAACCTGGCAGTTCCGCCAGCGTATCGTTGCGCTTGGGATTGTATTTCATGGTGCAGGAACCTAGCGGATAGGGGCCGAGATCGACGCCGAAGGTGTCCTGACTGAGGCGGGTGAAGTGGCGCACCACATCCACTTCGCTGAGTTCCGGCAGTCCGGTTTTTTCACGAGTGGCGACGGGTGCTAGTTCCGGCGGCAAGGTTTCGCCGTCAAAATCGGGATCGATGATGCCGCTGCCGCCCATGCCGGGTTGTGACAGGTCAAAAACTGAAACCCGGCGCGCTGCTTTTAAGGTGATTCCGGGAGTCATGAAATTTGGTCGATGGTTTGTGCAAAAGCGGTGGCGAAGTGATCGAGGGTGGCGAGCGATTGAGTCTCGGTCACGGCGATCAGAATGCGTTGCTGACCATCTTTATGGTCGGCACTGCAGTTGATGCCGGCCTGGAAGCCTTGTTGGCGTAATTTGTCCAGTAGAGTGGCGGCGTTTACCGTAAGGTCGAGGCAGAACTCATTGAAAAATGCGCCTTGATAGCTTCTGGAAACGGCTGAGATTTTTTCCAACTCAGCACACAAATGATGGGCTTTTTGCGCACTCAGAGTGGCGACCCGGCGCAAACCGTTTTCTCCGAGCAAGCTGAGATAGACCAGCGAGCGCAATGCCATCAGAGCCTGATTGGAGCAGATGTGGCTGGTCGCTTTGTGACGACGCACGTGTTGCTCGCGCTCTTGTTTGATCAGGGCGAGGGCGCTCTCGCCCTTGATGTCTTTGGTTTCTCCGACCAGTCGCCCGGGCAGGTAGTCGGTGAGAGCCTCACGGGTTCCGATCATGCCCATGGTGGGGCCGCCCGCGGCCAGTGGTAGGCCGAGGGATTGGCCTTCGGCATAGACGATGTCTGCTCCATGGGTTCCGGGCGCTTCGATGATGCCGAGCGAGGTCGGGTAACAGCCGATCACTGCCAGCGCTTCGTTTTGGTGAGCGTTATGGATCACTTCCTTGAGATCTTCGATGATGCCAAAGCAGTTCGGACTTTGTGCGATGACTGCGGCGGCGGGTTGTTGCAGCGCCGCCTCCAGAGCAGATAGGTCTATTTCCCCCGATTGGGGATCGTGGCCAATTTGTTCGATTTCCACTTTGCGGTTAGCCATGTAAACTTGCAGTACCGCGAGGTGTTCCGGCCATATGCTGTCACTGACGATCAAGCGGTGAACGCCACTGGCGGAGATCGCCATCCAGGCACTTTCGGCGAGCGCGGTTGCGCCATCGTAAACCGAGCAATTCACCACTGGTATGTCAAACAATCGACCAACCACCAGTTGGAAGTCGGAGAGCACCCGTAACAGTCCCTGGCTGATTTCCGGTTGGTAAGGAGTGTAGGCAGTGAGGAATTCGCCGCGTGAAGCAATGTAATTGACCACTTCGGGCACATGGTGATCGTAAACGCCGCCGCCTAAAAAACAGACATGGCTGTGGGTGTTTTCGTTTTGCGCTGCGAGCTGTTTCAGATGTTTCGCTAGTTGCCATTCGCTCATCGCTGCAGGCAGGTCGAGAGCTTTTTGCAAACGCAGATCAGCGGGGATGAAGTCGAGCAGTTGATCGATGGAAGCAACGCCGATTCTATCGAGCATCGCGGATCGGTCATGATCGCGTAGAACATTGTAGCCGGGTAGGGTGGGCATGGAGAGAATTAAAAAATATTTTGGTAATATGCAGACAGACGCTTTTTCAATAAAGTCACGAACCAGCGACATTAAAGACTAAAGTAGGCAAGACGAACAGTTTAGATATTAATGTTGAAATACGAGTTGGCAACTGGCGTTTGGCAGAAGGGCGCCGCTCTTTAGCTTAGGGCAAAGAGAGGGGAACCTAGGGCTAGGAACATTAGCAGTTCGGTTAATTCCGATAGCGCGCCGCAGGTGTCGCCGGTCACTCCACCGAGGCTGCGACTGATTTTTCTCGCGATCAAATGAACAAAAAGCCACAGGATAGACAGCAGCGCCAACTGATGGATAAGGGGCACGCAGCATTGACTCAAGGTGAAAAGGCTGACGGACAGAGTGAAAGTGGTGGCGATCAGGAATTGCAATCGGCTGCCGCTTTCTATATTAGCTGCTAGTCCATCGCTTGCTGCTCGGGAAAAAAAGTGGAGATTATAGAAGGCTGCCCATCTTCCCCACATCGGAGCGAGTAAAGCGGCGAGCCACCAGTGGGAGTCTAATGCGGCGAGCGATGCGTATTTGCCGAGCAAAACAAAAATCAGAACAAGGACTCCCATCACTCCGATGCGGCTGTCTTTCATGATTTTCAATTTCTCTGCGCGTGGCCGCCAGGAACAAATGCCGTCGAAGGTGTCTGCCAGCCCGTCGAGATGCAGGCCGCCGGTGATGATGCTCGCGACGACTAAAACGCTGATCATATGAAGCGGCGAAGCGAGTATATATTGGCTGGCGAATCCTGCTGCGACACAGAGCGTGCCGATCAAGAGCCCGACCACCGGGAAAGTGTAGAGTGATCTGCTCAGATCACCTTTTCCGACATGGCCTATATCACCAACGGGGATGAGGGTTAAGAATCCCAGGCTTAGTCGAAAATTTTGTATCACGGCTTTCATGTTTTTCGACCAGCGACGGCAGCCTCCTCAAAAGTGGCCATTTCATTTAGACAACGAACAGCTGCGGTGACGATGGGGATAGCAAGAGCCGCTCCGCTGCCTTCTCCTAGACGCATGGAAAGATTGAGCAGGGGTTTGAGCTCAAGGTGATCCAATGCCAAGCGATGGCCGGGTTCAGCTGAGCAGTGGCCGGCAATCATGATTTTTTTGATATCTGGATGAAGAAGCTCGGCGAGCAAAGCAGCGGCAGAGGTCGGGTAGCCGTCAAGGATAACAGGCATGCGGCAACTCGCTGCGCCTAGAATGCAGCCGCAGAGGAATCCGGTTTCGTAACCTCCAAAAGCGCTAAGAATACCGATAGCATCTTTACTGTCGAGTTGATGTTTGGCGATGGCTTGTTCGATCACGCTGACTTTTTTCTGCCAGGTGTCATCGTCGATCATCGTGCCTCGACCAGTGGTGGCGGAGGGACTCGAATCTGTGATCACAGCAACCACAGCAGCAGCGGCAGTGGTATTGCCAATGCCCATTTCTCCCAGACTGATCATACGGATGCCTTGTTGATGGAGTTTTGTAGCAAATGCGGCACCGCGTTCGATGATGCTTTCCGCTTCGCTTTTTTCCATGGCGGCTTGTTTGGCGAAGTTGGCACTGCCTTTGCCAAAACCCAAGTGGTGCAGTTTTTCATCGTCGGGGCATTCAGGGACGACTCCGGCATCGACGATGAAGACTTCGGCATTGCAGTTTCGTGCGAGAGCATTGATGGCGGCGGTGCCGTGTAAAAAGTTGGTGACCATCTGGGCGGTGACTTCGGCAGGAAAAGCGCTGACGCCTTCTTCGCAAACGCCGTGTGTGGCGGCAGCGACGATCACTGCAGTGGGTTCAATTTCAGGGTCAAGGCAGCCTGTGATGCCCGCGATTTGGACTGAGAGGGCTTCGAGCTGACCGAGGGAACCTTGAGGTTTGGTTAACAGGTCTTGGCGCGTCCTAGCGGCGGCGGCGGCGGATTCATCAAACGGAGGGACTTGGCTGATGAGTTCTGTGAGCGGAGGGGAGAGAGTCATGTTTGATTGCAAAAGTTGATGATGCAGCCTGCCGGAGTGATATCAAGTGAAGTGATGCTGCCGCAATCAATCTGGAATTGCCAATAATTTTTGATTGGTAACCCAGTGATGAGGCAAAGAACCATTTGGATGGGCGTTGCATGGGTGATAATGGCTATATTTTGGTATTGATTTTGTCTTAGTAATTGTCGCCAGGCTGCTGTGGTTTCTTGATTGAGTTCGTCGAGGTTTTGTCCGCCGTGCGATTTGCATTGCCGGGGATTGGCAAAACGTTCATTGACGGTATCGGGAAAACGCTGGCTGACTTCTTGGTAAGTCAGGCCTTCCCATTTGCCATGATCGATTTCAGCCCAGCGGTTGTCTTCGTTGATGTCATTGGATAATTGTGAGGCTAGTTGTCGGGCGTGTTTCCGTGGCGAGCAAATGACATGGTCAAAGGGGGGGGGAGTGAATTTTTCAACCACTTGTTTGGCACGTATTTCCCCAGCGGGTGACCAAGGGCGGTCGCTGACTCCTTGGTAACGGCGAGCCGCATTCCAGTCAGTTTGTGGGTGACGGATCAAGTGCAGATGGAATGAAGCGTTGTTTTTGTCCGTATTCATCCTGGGTGGAGGGCGTTGTTGTTCGGCGTTTTGATCGACAGCGGTATTCCGGCTACGACGAGTTCAACCAGATCGGCTTGTTTGGCCACGAGCTGATTAGCCGAACCGACCAGATCCCGATAGGCTCGACTGGCGGAGTCGATGGGGATGAGTCCGCTGCCGAGGTCGTTTGAGACGATGATCAGTCGGGCATTGTTATTTTTGAAGGCGAACAATCCTTGTTCGAGTCGCTTCAGGGTGATGGCAGCGTCGTCATCCGTTTCGCTGCAATGGGAGAGCCACAGGGTGAGGCAGTCGATCAGAATGACTCTGTTGGCATATTTTTCAGCTAGCACATCTAGGTCAAATTGATCTTCCACGGTGAGCCAATGTTCGGGGCGGGAGCGTTGGTGCTTGTCGATGCGCGCTTGCATTTCGGCATCCAAGCCACTAGCCCTGCAGGTGGCCACGTAGATCACGGCTTCTGCAACTGCCATTTCAGTAGCGAGGCTTTCCGCGCGTGCGCTTTTTCCGCTGCGACTGCCGCCGAGAATGAAACTTAATGCCGACATGTTATGGATGGACTTGGTGTTTTTGATTTTTACTAGCGCTTGCTCGTGATGTTACCATGCGCCATAGGTATCGCCAAATGATCGTGTATTTTATTGGAGCGGGCCCTGGAGCAAAAGATTTGATTACTATCCGGGGAGCTAACATCCTCGGAGAAGTCCCCATTGTGCTGTATGCAGGATCTCTGGTGGCGGAGTCGGTTCTCGATTATTGTCAGCAGTCTGCTCAGGTGGTGAATACCGCAAACTTGGATTTGGATCAGCAAATGGAGCTGTATCAAAATGCCAAAGAGGCGGATCAATCGATCGCCCGGGTGCATTCCGGGGATCCGGCGATTTACGGAGCGATGGCTGAGCAGATGAAAAGGCTCGATCAGATGGAGATCGAATACGAGGTGGTGCCAGGGGTGTCGACTTTCTCTTCTTGTGCGGCTTCTTTGAAAAAAGAACTGACCAAGCCTGGTATCGCCCAGACGATCATCTTGACTCGCACAGAAGGCCGGGCATCGTCGATGCCGGAGGGGGAATCGTTGGCAGAATTAGCTCAACACCGGACGAGCATGGCGATTTTTTTATCCGGTGCGCGACTTCCTGAAACGGTGACAACTTTGCTGGAGCATTATCCGCCAAGCACGGCGGTGGCTTTGATTCAGAAAAATGAGTGGCCGGAAGAGCGCAGGCATGTTTCGACTTTGGCGCAGGTTTTGGATGAAATTGAAACTAAGGACTGGCGGCTTTCGACGATGTTGCTGGTGGGGGATGTACTGGCAGATGAGGGAGGGGATTCGTGTCTCTACAGTCCGGACTATTCGCATCACTTCAGGAAAGGGGGGGCATGAGTCGCGGGGTATGGATTTTGCGTGAGCAGGCGCGGGGTCTGGCGGAAAAAATTGCCGTGGGCATCGGGGCGCAAGTCGAGACGGCACCGTCCGGGGAGAATCGGCAGGCTTTTCGCCAACGATTTGCTGAGCATCAGCAGTGGGTGATTTTGGGTGCTAGTGGGGTGGCGACGCGTTATTTGAGCGGTTTGTTGGATTCAAAAAAAAGTGACCCAGCGGTGGTGGTGGTGGATGAAGCGCTTCGATTTGCGATTCCGCTGGTGGGAGGGCATGAGGGCGGGGCCAATGATTTGGCTTATGAGGTCGCCCGAATTACGGGAGCCAGCCCAGTGGTGACGACGGCTACGGAAGCTCTGAAAACTCTGGTGGTCGGGGTTGGGTGTCGCAAAGGCGTGTCGAGTCAGCAGGTGGATGAGGCGGTGTTGAGTGCTTTGCCCGAGGGGAAAGATATCGAGGATGTCAGGGAGGTGGTGACGGTGGATATCAAGGCCAATGAAGCGGGGTTGCTGGAGTGGGCGGCAGGGCAGGGTTTGCCGCTTAGGATTGTGAGTTCCGGACAAATCGCGACCCGGCCGTGGGTTTCCAAAGAGTCCGTTTGGGTTCAGGAGAATGTGGCCTTGCCGGGTGTGTGTGAGCCCGCTGCCTTGATCGCTTGTCCGCACGGTGAGTTGGTGGTGGCAAAAACCAGTCTTAACGGAGTGTCCGTGGCGGTGGTGGAGGATGACCATTCTGACATGCCTGCCTCGTTGAGTTCTTTGGATAAATCGGTTTCGGCGTCGGGGCAAGGAAAGCTTACCATGGTATCTCTCGGGCCGGGCAATCTTGATTTGATACCTCCACGCGCACGAGCTGCGATTGCCGGGGCTTCGGATGTGGTGGGTTATGGTCTTTATCTCGACTTGATTGAACCTTGGCTGAATGGAAAAATCCAGCACCGTATGCCACTGACCCAGGAAAAGGCTCGGGCGGAAAAAGCCATTGATTTGGCTGAGCAAGGCAAGCAGGTGGCACTGGTTTCCAGTGGGGACATTGGAATTTATGCGATGGCTACTTTGGTTTTTGAGCTGCTTGAAAACAGGGAGCCGCTTGAGATCGAAGTTATTCCTGGTATCACCGCTGCGACCAGTTGCGCAGCTTTGTTAGGAGCGCCCTTGTCTCACGATTTTGCTACGCTCTCTTTGTCTGATCTTTTGTGTCCTTGGCAGTGGATTGAGCGACGGGCCAAAGCCATCGCTGAATCGGATTTGGCGGTGGCTTTGTATAATGTGCAGAGCAAGGCGCGCCCGGATGGCGTGCAGCGAATTTTGGAGATTATGTTGCAGCACAAGTCGCCGGATACGGTTTGCGGGGTGGTTCGCAATGCCTGGCGTTCAGATCAAGAGCTGAGCGTGTGTACTTTGGCTGAGCTCAAAGGGCGGCAATTTGATATGCTGACGACCGTGATCATTGGTAATCAGTTTACCCGTCAAAGCCCGGCGGGTATGTTTTCTCCCCGGGGATATCTTGATTGGCAATCAAGCGAAGAAGAGCCAGTGATTCGTCAAGGGGCGGTGTGGGTTTTTGCCGGCACTCATGACGGCAATGCGCTCGCCAATGCCTTGGTGGAGGAAGGCCATGATGTGGCGGTATCGGTGGCGACGGACTACGGCGTCGAGGTAGCCAAGGACTCGTTGAATGAGCGCATTTGTGTGGTGAACGCAGCGGTGGGTAGTGAGCGTCGGCGGCAGTGGTTAGAGGGGGCTAAAGCGGTCGTGGATGCCAGTCACCCTTTTGCTCAGCGTATTTCTCAGGACTTGATGGAGAGTTGTCGGACGCTTACTATTCCCTATTTTCGTTACGAGCGCCAATCCCATTTGCCAAGGCTGAAAAAAGGAGAACTGCTTGCGGATTTCGAATCAGCTTTATTGCGCGCAGCGGATCTGGGCAAGCGGGTTTTTCTGGCTACCGGAGCCAAAGAGTTGGCTTTGTTGAAGGATTGTCCGAGGGCTGGGGACGTCGAGTGGTTTGTCCGTTTTGCTCCCGATACCGCTTCGTTGAAGATCGCCCTCGATTCCGGGGTTCCCAGAAATCGGCTGTGTTTCATGCAAGGCCCTTTTACCGCCGATTTTAATGAAACCCAATGGAGGGACTGGCAAATTGATTGTGTGGTCACCCGAGAATCGGGCGAAGGCAGCGGCATGGCAGAGAAAATCGAAGCGGCAGAAAGATTGTCAATCCCGGTTTTGGTGATTCAGAGGCCGCCAATGAGTTATCCGAATTTCTCCGAGGATTTTGGAAGTGTGATTGCACGCTTGAAGGAGTTGTAGCAGCAGGCTGATCTGTCAGAGGATTTTGATTTTTCAGCCTTGCTCTGCGTATATATTTTTATGGGAGGATCCCCATGCAAAAAAGTTCTTGTGTGTGGAGGATGTTGTTGTATTATGGGGGAGAGAAACTATTCAGGGCAGTTGAGTTGATTGGGAAAGGCGTCAGATATGAGAAAAATACGGGAATTTTTGTTGGGGCCGGAGGGGCAGACGAATTATTATCATGTGGTGAGCCGGACGACGGGGCGGGATATTCTGTTTGAGGATGATGAGAAGGAGGTTTTTCGAATTTTGATGCTTAAGCAGTTGAAATTTAGTGGGCTGCGGGCGCTGGCGTGGTGTTTTATGGGTAATCACTTTCATCTGTTGTTGGAGGTGGCGGATAGGGAGCTGGCGACGGAGGGATGGAAGGATGAGGATTATATCAAGCGTCTGGAGGTGTTTAAGAATGAGTGGTCGAGTAAGTTGGTGTTGGATGAGGTGGAGATGTTTAGGGGAAATGGGGCAGATGAAAAGGTGAGTGAGATTGCGGAATCGGTGAAAGCTCGGTTGTTTGATTTGTCGATGTTTATGAAGGAGTTGAAGCTGAAAATGACATTGGCTTACAACAAAAAGCATGGTCGGGTGGGGACTTTGTGGGAGGGGCCGTTTAAGAGTGTCTTACTACAGGGGCCGAGTTGCGAAGGTGGGGGGAGCAGCGATGCGCTGCGGATGGTGGCGGCTTATATTGATTTAAATCCGGTTCGGGCGGGGCTGGCGAGGGAGCCGGAGGGTTATCGCTGGTGTTCGTATGCGGCGGCGGTGGCTGGGGTGCGCGGCGCGCGTCAGGGATTGTGTTATGCGGTGACGGGGCGCAGTCGGGTGGCGTGGAAGAAGGTGGCGCAGGAGTATCGTTGTTTGTTATACGCAAAAGGGGAAGAGGTAGAGACGGATGAAACGGTGGACGGTTATAACAAAGCAAAAGGGGGCTTTAGTCAGGAGAAAATCAAAGAAGTGTTGGAATCGGGCGGGCGTTTGCCGGTGGCGGAGGCTTTGCGGTGTCGGGTGAGGTATTTTACTGATGGCGCGGTGTTGGGGAGTCAACGTTATGTGGATGACTTCTTTGAGAGCAAGCGGGAGTGCTTTGGGGCGAGGCGCAAGGATGGGGGGCGGAAGATGCGTGGGGCGCAGTGGGGGAATTTACGAGTGCTGCGGGATTTGAAAGGGGATGTGGTGAGAGGTGGAAGAGTGGGGTAGCGAAGAGGGTGAGGTGAGGTCCTCACTACGTGGGGCTGTATTCACTAGTTTGTAGGCATAAATATCCATTGACTTTGAGCGCTGGAACTCCAAAATAGCTTGTGTTCCTCAGAAGAGGGGAGCGGTTTCATCCGAGGTGGAATCCAGTGGAAATCTGGAGCGGTACCGCCACCGTATGTGAGGCTCATTGATTTTCTTGGAATATTTCCTTAGATTATCGATTGGGATTCATGAGTCGGGTCGCCGGGATGGAGTGCCAAGTGAATGTTGAACCTGTCAGCGGATTTCTGACCTTTTATCATGAATACAAAATTAGTTTCTCTAAAGGCCACTTTGTGTGGTTTCATGGCGCTGAGCGTCGTTTGTTTGCCGGGCTTGCTTCAAGCTCACGGTGCTGGAAATGATCACATGCATGGGTCAGTGGACTTGTCGATGTGGGTTTACACGGCGCTTGCTCTTGGCGCGGTTTATTTGCTGTCCCGCTTGATTCGTTTTTCTTAGGCCTTTTGTGATGAAAATTCCCGTTACGATTGTTACTGGTTTTCTAGGTTCAGGAAAAACAACTTTGATCTGTAGTTTGCTGAAAAAAACTCCGGATCGGCGTTTGGCTGTATTGGTCAATGAATTTGGTGAAGTCTCCGTGGACGGGGATTTGTTGCACGCTGCTGGAGAGGAGTCGGAGTCCAATGTTGAGATTCACGACCTGCCCAACGGCTGCATTTGCTGCTGTGTGCAGGATGATTTTTTGCCGATGATGAAACGTCTGCAAGAGCGCAAAAACGAGATTGATCATGTGGTGATCGAGACTTCCGGTTTAGCCCTGCCGACGCCGGTGATGCGCGCTTTAAATTGGCCGGAGATCCGCAACGATTTCGAACTCGATTCTGTTTTGACGGTGGTGGATACACCGCTGTTGTTACAGGGGAAAATGGAAAGTGGCAATGAGGTGCCGGGGCAGGCGGAAGCCGCAGAGGCGGAGATGTTGATCACTCACGAGCGTGCGGTGGACGATATTTTTAGTGAGCAGTTGGAAAACGGCGACGTGGTGGTGCTCAACAAGATAGATGATTTGAGCGAGGACGAGTTGTTGGTGGCGGAAGAGTTGGTGCGCAAAAAAGCGACCAAGGTCAGGTTTTTGGAACTGGCGCATGGAGCCGAGTTGGATACCCGCTTGTGCATGGGATTGAAATTGTATGATGAAAATTCGCTGCCGGCTTTTGTTCCTCATCACCATGGGCCGGGCGGACATCACCACGGGCCGGTGAGTTCCACTCCTGCAGTGGGCGATGCGCCTCCGGAAGATCAGAGCAGCTTCGATGGTCACGAGCATGGAGAGATGGGAGACCATGAACATGGCGATGGCACCCACATGCATTTCCATGAACACGACGTGGGTTGGCAGTCTTTTGTGCTGCATTGCCATGATCCCCAGGATGCAGAAAAGGTGAAGCAAGCGGTGCAAAAAGTCACCGAGGAACAACCTATTCTACGCGCCAAAGGTTTTGCGGTGATCGAGGGCAAGCACCATCGTCTGGTGTTGCAATCGGTGCGCACTCGTTTGCAGACTTATTACGAAAAAGAGCATGTGCATGCTCACGACTCGACCGTGGTGTTCATCGGTTATCATCCGAAGCGCAAAGAGGCGATTGCCACGATGTGTGAGATCACGGGGTTTAAATGGGGGTAGAGGGCTGAATATTTTTAACCACGGATGGCACGGATAAATACAGATGATTGAGGTGTAATATTGTTGTGGGTTCAACACGCTAAGTTTGATGGAAAACGGGTTGTGATATAAAGATGCATTTTTTTATTCTTATCCGTGTGATTTGCCTTCGAGTAATAATCTCCGGCTGTCTCCTTTCAGTCGGCTGTGGTTTCTTTATTTGGGGTGTAAGTTTTTTAACTACGGATAGTATGAAAACTCGATGCACTGGGTAAGAGGAGAGCCGGGAGGGGTGGATTTTGAGCGGGACCTGGTTCTGGTTGAACATGCCCCATCGCCCTTGGTATTTCTCAGCGCGGCGGATACGGAGTTGGCTGGTGCAGAGCATCATTTTGATGCGGGTATTCGACTGGCTCACGCGGCGCCCTTGCGGCAACCGGTTGCTGCCGATGCCTATGTTGAAGAGGTATTGCCTGGCTCGGACCTGGTGGTGATGCGCTTGTTGGGGGGGCGCGCTTATTACCCTGCTTTGATCGATGCGATTGAACGGGCGAGGGAATCAGGCTGCAAAACCCGTTATCTTTTGCTCAGTGGGTCGGCGGTTTTTGATGAAGATCTGGCTCAGCTCAGCGATTTTGGACATGAGGAGGTGGAATCAATTTTTAGACTTTTTGTTGAAGGCGGGCCAGAGAACTTTGCGGTGATTGGTGACTTGTTGCCGGCTTTGTCTCAGCAGAAAAATATCGACATTCCGGCTCCGCTGTTGACAGAGGAGTCGGCTCTCTATCGGTGTTATGAAAGCGATGATAAATCTTCAAAGTTGAGGGCTTGGATATTGTTTTACCGTGCTTTGCATCAGGGTGATGACTTGGCGGTGGTGGATGCCTTGGGAAAAAGTTTGAGCGAAAAAGGGATCGAGGTTGAAGCGTTTTACAGCAGTACTTTACGGTCGACTCAAGCGCGGGATTTTTTATTAAATCAGCAAGGCCGGCCGGATGTTATTTTGACGATGCAGAGTTTTTCGATTGCCGGGCAAGCTTCTGAAGGGGCTGATTTTTTTGCCCGATTGAATTGTCCTGTGTTGCAAGTACCTACCAGCGGCATGTCGGTGGAAGATTGGAGTGCGGTGAACGCGTCGATGATTCCTTCGGAGGTGGCCATTCATGTGGCCTTGCCTGAATTGGATGGCCGGGTGATGGCGACGGTGGCGGGGTTTAAGGAGGAGCAGGCTGATTTGGGAGAAGGCGAGGCATACGTCACACGGCACCTGATTCCTCAGCCGCAGCAGGTTCAATTTGTGGCGGAATTGGCGCACTCATGGGCCAAATTGGGGGGAATTGCGGAGGTTGATAAACGGGTGGTTATTTTGCTTTCTAATTATCCCAACCGCGATGGGCGCATCGGCAACGGGGTGGGTTTGGATACTCCCGCCAGTGTGGTGAATTTGTTGAGAGCGATGAAAGCGGCGGGGTATCAGATCGATCCGTTGCCGCAGGATGGGGAGGAGTTGATGGATTGGTTGCAGCAGGGGGTGACTAATGACAAAGGGAGAAATCATGGCCGGCCGGTGTGGCAGAGTATGAGTGGACAGGGGGCGAAGGCGGAATTTGAGCGTCTGCCTGAGAGTCGGCGGGAAGAAGTGCAGGCAAGCTGGGGGCAGCCGAGTGGCGAAGACCAGGCGGTGCCGGGTTTGCCTTTGGGTAATGTTTTTGTAGGGATCCAACCACAGCGAGGATTTGGTGACCAGTCACAGGCGATCTATCACAGCCCGACCCTTCCTCCGACTTCGGAATACTTGAGCTTTTATGCATGGATCAGGGAAGACTTTTGTGCTGATGCGGTGATTCAAATGGGAAAACATGGTAATTTGGAATGGCTTCCGGGTAGAAACGTGGGTTTGGGAGCAGATGATTTTCCGCAAATTTGTCTTGGTAATTTGCCTCTGCTCTATCCGTTTATTGTCAATAATCCGGGTGAGGGAAGCCAGGCTAAGCGACGCAACTCGGCGGTCATTGTGGATCACTTGACTCCACCGTTGGCGCGCGCGGGTTTGTATGATGATTTGCAGAAAGTCGAACGCTTGCTCGAAGAGTTAAGCCAGGCTTCGGCTTTGTATCCAAAAAGAGAGCAGGAATTGTGTGCGGCGATTGAAAAGGTGCTGGAAACGGCATCTTGGCGTCAGGAGATCCCTAGGGAGTCGGATGATGATGAGATTTCTGCGCTGGATAACTATCTTTGTGAGATCAAGGAAAGCCAGATCCGCACGGGGCTGCATATTCTGGGAGAGCCTCCGACGGGAGAGCGATTGCGTGAATTTGTTATTTCCCTATTGCGCACTTCTTCAGCGAATCGTCCGGGTTTGTTTGAAAAGTTGAACGGAGCTTCGTTTGATTGGCAAGCCTTGTCTTCCAAACAACGGGATGAACTTCATGCTCGCGCAGAAAGATGGGTGGATGAAATGATCGAGGGAGAGGAATGTGACGACCCTTTGGCGAAGCTGACTCGGGACAGACTATTGCCTGATTTGGGCCGTTGTCAGGATGAAATTGAATCTTTGTTGAGGGGCTTGCAAGGTGAATACATCAGCCCGGGACCTGCGGGGGCACCTACTCGTGGCAGGCTCGATGTATTGCCGACGGGGCGAAATTTTTACTCACTTGATCCTCGCGCTATTCCGACCGAGACGGCCTGGCAGTGTGGGAAAAAGATGGCTGATGCTCTATTGGAAAGGCATCGGCAGGAAACGGGAGAATACCCCAAATCGGTGGCTTTGGTGATCTGGGGGACGTCTAATATGCGCACGGGTGGTGACGATCTGGCGCAGGCGCTGTGGCTATGGGGCTGCGAGCCGGTGTGGGACGAATCGAGTGGGCGGGTGGTTGATTTTGAAATCATTCCGGTGAACTTGCTTGGCAGGCCCCGGGTGGATGTGTTGTTGCGGGTATCAGGATTTTTTCGCGACGCCTTTGGTGAATCGATGAAGTTATTGGCTATCGTTCCGAAGAGATTGGCTGAGTTGGATGAACCTGCGGAGCTTAATCCGCTGCGGGCAAGTTACCTGGATGACCTGCAGCAGTGGGTGGAGATGGGTTTTGATCGACAAGAATCGCAGCAACGGGCTTGCCTGCGGGTATTCAGTTCGCCGCCCGGCGCTTATGGCGCAGGTTTGTTGCCTTTGATCGATTCCGGGGATTGGAAAGATAAAGAAGATCTGACGGCGGTTTTTTGTCGTTGGGGTAATCACGCTTATGATGCTTCCGGGCAGTCGAGCGAGCAGGA
>JAJRVS010000404.1 GCA_024277195.1 Verrucomicrobiota bacterium
CAGGAATCGTCGCTTCAGCAAGTATTTTGCCAGTAGGGTCCTCTAAGAATGCAATGTATCCCTTAAACTTGTGACCATACATAGCCCCTTTATCATCATACCATAACTCAAACCTACTGCTTTCGTAGGTTTTTGCTTCACTAAGAGGCAAATCAATCCCTGTGAATTGTTTTTTATAGACTACAGCTGTTTTACCTGACTCAGGACTTTTGCCGAGCACGAGTATCGTCAGCTTCGCATCGGCAATAGGATAGACAGTGTCCTGATTTTCCATCGTCACTTTCATATGAATTTTCTGCTTATGCTCATCCACATATCCAGAAAACTGATCATCATTTTTCAATGTCTTACCAGTACTCACCCGAAACCCCATCCGCGGCTTTTTATTCTTCAGATAATCAGGCACCTTACCTTTATTTTTTTCCTTCCAATCAAGAATAAACTTTTGATCTTCATCGCTGAAAAGCTTCAAAGCCACACTCACCGTTTTTCCATTCTCCCGTCTCAAAGTCACCTTACTCCCAGCAACAAAAGAAATATCAGCATCGATCACCTTCCCTGAGGTTGAAGTAAACTGCCGCGCAGATAGCGACTGTAAGGTTCCAAAAACGAAGGCCACGAACATCAATGCCATCTTTATTTGTTGTTTCATAGGAGTTGACGCTAACGTACTGAAATGCTTCTCTACTAATTTAACTGGTCACGTTTTCTCAACCAAAAATCGGGACGTGGAAATGTGGGACTTTACCGAGGCGCTGCCAATTCTGTTTTTTATGATGATGGTTATGTCGGCCCACACAACCTCAACCCACCATTGACCCACCATTGACAGCGTAATCGTCAATCTGATCACAGGTTGGAGCTACATCAGCACTGAACAAAGTTCGGGGGAGCAAAATGTCGCCAGTCTATCTGTGCGGGAACAGCAAACAACGTTGGCGCGACAGCGGCACTCCGGTCAAAATCGGAGCCTACAGCGGTATCAACGTGCCCCCCCTTTCTAGAAGCGGACGCTTTTATGCCGGAATCCACAGTTCGTACCGCTGGGTCGATCCCGTGCACGCCTCCGCAGGCGTCGCCAAAGTGGACATTGATCTGTCCTCCAGAGAAAACAGCCTCGGTATCGGCATCATTTTTTAAAAAAAGCCCTGCCAGCCCCTCTGATTGACAAAATCTGCACAGTGCTTACAGTTTATTGCAAGATTCAGAGAATCCATGCGACTCATCAAGAGAACTGAATTCACTACCATGCATTTCGATCGCCATTCTGTTGATAAAAACTTTATTTCCTCCGCTCCAGGGTATTTTCCCGGAGTGAGCGCCAAACAGTGGAACGACCACACTTGGCAACTCAAAAACCGCATCACCTCCCTCAGCCAGTTGGAGAAACACCTGAACCTCTCCAGCGAGGAACGCAACGGTGTTCTGCTCTCCGGCACCAAACTGGCGATGGCGATCACTCCGCACTTTCTCAACCTCATGGATCGTGATGATCCCGAGTGCCCGATCCGACGCCAGGTCATCCCCCGCGCGGAAGAAGCCCTCGAAGGCGAAGACGAAATGGCCGACCCCTGTGGAGAAGACGCCCACATGCCAGTACCCGGCTTGGTACATCGTTACCCTGATCGTGTGCTCTTTCTAGTCACCTCCCGCTGTGCCGCCTACTGTCGTTATTGCACCCGTAGTCGCGTCGTCAGCGGTGCCGGTGATCAGGAACTGGATACTGACTTCGAAGCCGCCTACCAGTATCTCGAAGAACACACCGAGATCCGCGACGTATTATTATCCGGCGGCGACCCCTTGTTATTCAGCGATGACAAACTCGAACGCATCCTAAAACGCCTACGCTCGATCAAACACATTGAATTTCTCCGCATCGGCTCGCGCATCCCGATCTTCCTCCCTCAACGGATCACCCCCAAACTGTGTGAGATGTTGAAAAAATATCACCCGCTTTTCATCAGTGTTCACGCCAACCATCCTCGCGAACTGACTTTGGAAGTCAAAGAGTCGCTCGAACGCCTCGCCGATCACGGCATCCCCTTGGGCAACCAAAGTGTGCTGTTACGTGGCATCAATGACGACGTCGATACGATGAAAGCACTGGTTCACAAACTGCTGATGTGCCGGGTGAAACCCTATTATCTCTACCAGTTGGATCTCATCAAAGGATCACAGCATCTACGCGTGCCGGTATCCAAAGGCATCGAAATCATCGAAGGACTGCGTGGCCACACCACCGGTTACGGCATCCCCCAATTTGTCATCGATGCTCCCGGAGGCGGCGGCAAAGTTCCGATCAATCCCAATTATGTGCTTCAGCACAATGACAAGCGAGTAGTCATTCGTAACTACGAAGGCGAGGTTTTTGAATATCCGGAAAGCTCTGACCCAGCAGCCAGCCCACTTGAACCCGCTGAAAAAATCGACTGCGATTGTTAGCTCCCCACCCACGCTATAACACACACATGTGGAACGAAGCGAGCGTAAGTGAAACCGCCGAACTCTAAAGCTCTAGTGAAGTGTGTAAATCAGTTCGAATGGAAAAACCTAGCGGATCTGAGCAAACACCAAGTCATGCTTTAATTTTGGCAATAATGATTTCGCCAAAACAAACTCCTCCCGATGTACCGAAAACTTGTCCGCCCGGACAAGTTTTCGGTACCTTCCACACAAGACTTTATTGAAATGGCATCAGAATTAATATTCTTCAGGTCAAGGTCCCCAGAATTCCAAAATCGCTACAGCCCCTATTTTTCCTAAATCCTCCCTATTCTACGGCGCTCTTTTCCTGAAACCTGTTTAAAGCCTATGCGAAATATACCTTCCATCGAGACTACACCCATATTTACATTTTAAATGTCCGCCCGGACATTTTTTCGGTCGCTCACATTAACGCTAAGGGCAAGGGTTCGGATATCGGTTATGCACCTTTTCAATCTGGCGCTTCACCTCACCATCCAGCTTCACATCGATACTAGCGATGTTATCTTTCAACTGATCCATCGTCGTCGCCCCGATAATATTCGCCGCTACATGCGGACGATCATTGATCCAAGCCAAGGCCATCTGCGCCGGATCCAACCCCGCTGTTTTTGCGATCGACACATACTCGGCAATCGCCGCATCTGAGTTCGGCCCATGGTAACGGGCAAACCGTTTCCACAAAGTGCAACGCGCACCTTCCGGTTGAGCTCCATTAAGATACTTGCCCGACAACTTACCAAAAGCCAATGGCGAGTAAGCCAACAAACGCACGTCCTCCTGATAACAAACTTCCGACAAACCGGCATCAAAAGTCCGGTTGATCAGACTGTAGGAATTCTGCACTGTCAGAATCCTAGGATACCCTTTATCCTCAGCCACCCGGACAAACTGCATCGTTCCCCAGGGCGTTTCATTGGACAGACCAAAATAGCGCACCTTGCCCGACTGGCGAATCTCCTCCAACACCTCCAACGTCTCTTCAATCGATACGGCGTTTTCCTCTTCCGCCGGCCAGGAAAAATCCCGTCCCCCGAAAATAGGCACTCGACGATCCGGCCAATGCAACTGATACAAATCAAGGTAATCCGTTTTTAAGCGTTTCAAGCTTGCCTCCAAAGCCTCCATCAAATGTTTACGATTCAAACGCACCGTACCTCCACGAATATGACTCACATGATCACCCGGACCCACCGCCTTACTGGCTAAAATCACCTTATCCCGATTTTTTCTCGCGGCAAACCAAGTGCCAATGATCTCCTCCGTGCGGTGACAAGTCTCCGCCATCGGAGGCACCGGATACATTTCCGCAGTATCAAAAAAATTCACCCCCTGCTCCAGAGCATAATCCATCTGCTCGTGCCCTTCGGCTTCGGTATTCTGTTCGCCCCAGGTCATGGTGCCTAGACAAATCACACTCACATTCAAATCACTACGGGGAATTTTTCGATATTGCATATTTTTATTCGGACGGGTTATTACTTGATGTTTTACGGCATAACAGTCCATATTCAAAGCTCAATTTAGCCATTCCTCTCAGCCCATGATAGCTCGCCTCCGCTCCAAGCACCATCAGCACACTGTTGCTTGGTGCCTCTTTCTCGCACTCACCATTCCCACTCTCACCGTCGCCCAGTCTGCGATTTTATCAGCTCGCTCTGTTCACCACCCTGTGACCGGCTACGGCGGCATGGTAGCGAGTCAGGAAAAACTCGCCACCCAAGCTGGAGTCCAGGTTCTACGCGAAGGCGGCAACGCCGTCGATGCCGCCGTCACAATTGGCTTCACCTTGGCGGTCACTTTGCCACGGGCTGGCAACATCGGCGGCGGCGGGTTCATGCTCGTTTATTTAGCCGATCAAAAACAAACCATCGCTATCAACTACCGGGAGAAATCACCAGCAGCTTCACACCGCGATCTTTTTCTCGATGAAAACGGTAATGCTGATGCCAAAAAATCACGCTACAGTCCCGTCGCGTCCGGCGTGCCCGGAACCGTTTATGGTTTGTGCGAAGCCTTGGAAAAATACGGCACCATCCCACTGCAACGCGCCTTGCAACCTGCCATTGACCTGGCCAAAGAGGGTTTCATCGTCACTCCCTTCCTCGCCAATGGCTTGAAGTCCGCAAAAAAGCGCATGAGCCAATCCCCTGCCGCCAAAGCCGTATTCTACAAAAACAAGGGTAGCCTTTATTCTATTGGCGAGAAACTCATTCAAATCGACCTCGCCCACACCTTGCAACTCATTGCCGATCAAGGTCCCGCTGGATTCTACCAAGGAGAAACCTCTGACAAACTGGTGCTTTACATGCAAAACAACGGTGGGCTCATCACCCATGACGACCTGTTGAACTACCGTCCCAGCCACCGCAAACCCATTTCCGCCTTTTATCGAGGACACCGCATCGTCACCATGCCTCCGCCTAGTTCCGGGATGACCATGCTGCATATCCTAAAACTACTCGAAACCTTTCCGCTGGAAAAATACGGACAAAATTCCGCCCAATCCATCCACCTGCTTGCCGAAGCCTGCCGTCTCGCCTATTCCGACCGCGCCGAGTTTCTTGGTGACCCCGACCACTGGTCTGTTCCGCTTGACTACCTGCTTTCAGAAAAATACATCAAACAAAGACGTAACTTGATCGACCCGGAACAAGCGACGCTTAGTAAAAACGTTTCCTCTAGCCGTCAATCCATCCCTTATGAAAGCCCCGAAACCACCCACTTCTCGGTGATCGATCGTTTTGGCAATGCCGTAGCCAATACCTACACCC
This sequence comes from Verrucomicrobiota bacterium, assembly GCA_024277195.1. Classification (GTDB taxonomy): domain Bacteria; phylum Verrucomicrobiota; class Verrucomicrobiia; order Verrucomicrobiales; family DEV007; genus JAADHD01. The sequence goes on from JAJRVS010000404.1 coordinate 5,259, forward strand.
TCAATTTCAGTTACGGAGCCCATCGTATGGCTCCCGGAACCGGCTTCCTGCTCAACAATGAAATGGATGATTTTGTTTCCAAACCCGGATCGCCCAATGGTTTTGGATTACTTGGAGGAGATGCCAATGCCATACGAGCCGGCAAGCGCATGGCCAGCTCCATGTCTCCAACCATCATCTTCCAACCCAATGGCAAACTCTACTTTATCACCGGTAGCCCCGGAGGCAGCCGTATCATCACCACCGTGACCCAGCTTATCAGCAATGTCATCGATCACAAAATGAACATCGCCGAAGCCAGCCATGCCCCACGGGTACATCACCAGTGGTTCCCTGATCTGCTGCGTATCGAAAAGGGGCTCAGCCCTGATACCCTCAAATTACTCGAACAACGTGGTCACCGGCTTTCATTACAATCTTCAATGGGATCCACCCAATCCATTCTCACCCTCGACGGCAAGCTCTTCCAAGGATGCTCGGATCCTCGGCGTCGCAACGCCCTCACCCTCCCCTCCAGCATTCGCTCAAACTAGAGCCCCTGCCCGACTACCACCATCTCCCCCTTTGTTTCAGACTCCTCCTCAGTTTCACCTTCAGGCGCTTCGCCCAACTGCCCTCGCAAAGTCGCCCACCAAAAGCCAATGTATTCGTGTAGGGCAACACTTAATCGAAACAAATTTTTGCTGCTCGGAATCAACTGATCATGCTGGTAATTATTGCGCGGCCAGCGTTTGATATCCGCAGAACCCGCGATGGGCTGCAAGCCCTGACCTCGAAACAAGCCCATTGCCCGAGGCATGTGGTATCCCGAAGTGACCAGAATGAATGACTTGTCCTGCAAAGTCGCTTTTGCCAAAACCGCATTTCCCTTGGTATCCCGCGAAGCCTCTTCCAAAATCACTTCACCTTCATATCCCAACATCTTAGCCATTTCGCCCATTTCACTCGCCACCGACGGCCAGCCCTCCTTCATCACTCCGCCAAGCATCACCAATTTGGCATCAGGGAAATGCCGGTGAAGACGCAAGCCTTCTATCAAACGAGCCGTTGTCGCCCCAGCGAGCCGGGAAGTGATCGGCCGCTCAGGAAAATAAACATGTGATCCAGACAGAATAACAATGAAGTCCGGACGCAATCCCCCAACCTGCTGCTGCTCAATTTGTAAGGGAGGGTACTGCCGTTCCAAAGCAAAAAACAACTTATTCACCCCCCAACCAATGCTACTGACGTATAAAAACAACGCCGCAAAAAAAATGAGCAACATAGCCAAAGCACCCGGCTTACGTCTTTTTTTAGGCACACTGTAATCGGCCAGAACATCCCCACTATTCTCCAACAGCCCCGACCTCCCCCGTCTGGCCCACAGCAACATCAGCCACGCCAATACCAGGATCATCAGCACCACCGGCACTGGATCCAAAAACACTGAAACTATTTTTTTAACCAAAAACCAATCCATCTAACACCTCCTACAGCCTGACAAACTAAACCTCCACGCTCTTCCGCCATCACTTCATTCGATAATCCTTCGAATAAGTAGGGCTCCATTTTTTCAAATCACTCCATCGCAGCACCTCTTGCTGCTTGGCCCACTTCTGCCAACTTTCTTTCATCCCCTCAGCTCGGGCAGTTTCAACCTCGATCAAATTATTCGTCTCACTGCGATCTTCAGCCAGATTATAAAGCTCCCACTCCCTTTCATTCTGCGCCACTAACTTCCAATCTCCCTGACGAATCGCCCGGTTGCCCTGATGCTCCCAGAAAATCATCCGCTCGGCATCCATTTCCCCACTGCCGCGCAGAACCGGAACCAAACTGCGCCCCGAAACCTTTACATCCACCTTCCCTCCCGCCAAATCCACCACCGTTGGCAACACATCGATCACATGCCCCAACTCACTAGTCAGTTCACCTTTTGCTTTTATCCCGGCCGGCCACGAAGCGATTAACGGCGTCGAGATCCCTCCCTCGTGCACCCATATTTTATGAAACTTGAAGGGCGTATTCGAAGCATTGGCCCAGCCCACTTCCAACGTGCGATAAGTATCACCGCTACCGAGTGCCGCTTTAGCATCATTGCCATCTCCGCGCACAATATATTCCGCACTCGCACCATTATCAGAGAGAAACAAAATCAAGGTATCGTCCAGCGTCTTCATTGATTTCAGTTTTTCAACAATCCGGCCAATGCCCACATCAATCCGGTAAATCATCGCCGCGTGCACCGCCATGCGCCCCGACCACTCATCCTGCTCTTCAGCCGACAATGAATCCCAAGCTACTGCATCCGCATCACGTATCGACAACTTCGCTTTCAAAATACCCATCTGCTCCATTCTCTCCAGACGCTGCTGACGAATCACATCCCAACCCACACGATAACGCTGACGAAATTTTGCTACATCCTCGGGTAGAGCATGCAGTGGAAAATGCGGTGCCGTATGCGCTAAATATAGAAAAAAAGGTTCGTCGCGGTGATAAGTCTGATGTTCGTCGAGGTAATGAATCGCGCGTTCAGTAAAAGCCTGGGTGATGTAATAATCGAGGTCATTATCACCTGGCCTTTTAACCATGAAATGTTCATCCGAGATAAGCTTCGGATTGAAAAAATTATCCTGCCGCCGCACACAATAGGAACGATCAAAGCCCCTGCCCAACGGCCATGAAGCCCTGCCCTTCGCCCCTTTTTCACGATTCTGCAGATGCCACTTGCCCACATGGTAAGTCCGGTAGCCCAAAGGTTTCAATACTTCAGGAATCATCAAAGCCCGCTCTTTTGTCGTGCCCTTGTAAGCGCGGGGCGCATCGCGTCCGAACATCATCGCATGCCCCGCATCGTGAGGGTAACGCCCCGTCATCAAAGCCGCCCGGGTCGGCCAACAGCGCCCGGTATTATAAAACTGGGTAAAACGCAAACCACCCGCCGCCAAACGATCCAGATTAGGCGTATCCACTTCCCCTCCATAACAGCCAAGATCCGAGAAGCCCATGTCGTCCACCATGATCAACAAAACATTCGGACGTTTCACCTTCGACTGCCCGGATTCCCCTCCCACCAGCTCATCCGCCGCCCCAGCCAAAAGTAAAGCGCACCCACCCAATATGCTGTTTTTCACAAATCCCATATTCCCAATCTACAGCCTCCACCTCCTCCAGCAAGTTCAACTATCCCCCCTCGTAGCGCGGACAAACTCTTCACCCTTCATAGCTCCTCCTTTTCATCCCCCGGTCGAGTCCCCCAGAATTCAGGCCAATCATTAAAATGAATGATCTCCCGCTCATTGCAAATCAAAGAATACAATGGCTCCTCGGGAAAATCATTCAGCCTCACTTTCAAATCCAAGCCACTGCCCACAAATTCAAAAATCATATCCACATTATTACCCGAATACCGCTCCCATACTATGGGAATGCAAAATTCAGGAAAATCCGACCAATTATTGACTAACGAAAAAGAAAGCATGATCTACAATTATTTTAAATTTTCATTTGGATCTATGTAACTTCCATCAGCAGAGAAACCTTGCACATCAACTCGCAGCTCTTTCTCTGGATGGCTCCACCTTACTACAATCGTCGCATCCACGCCATCCCCTAATACTCTATACCGAGTGAGATGGTGAATCCAAGTCGCCATCGAAGCTCCTCCCTGAACCCCTCGATCCAACGAGCGCACAGATACATTCTCCCCATAAGCTTCTCGTATTGAAACTGAATTTTCAAGTTGCCTAGCCACTTTATACATTCGCCAATCTTCCAAAATACCCTCTCGGTAAGCTATAAGCAGCCCAAGCACCAGGATTGCGAATATCCCAATAAAAATCTGTAAGGTCTTTTTCTTCATCTCAGGTTCGTGACAATCATACTACAAAATCAGCTGGGGATCTGCCATAATAACCCGCCATTTTCTATCCCCCCGCTCCACTCTGCGTCTCTGCCTCTCCTTGGGCGCCAAAGTCTAGACGGAGGTGGCTGCGTGAGACCGCTCCTCCCCCCCATACAGCGTCTCCGCATTTCTTGCTCTCAACCCCCGCATTTCCGACCTCAAAAAGCAAAAAACACAACTTTTTACTGTCATCTTTTAAAAACTGTCCTACCTTACTGCAATTGAGACTCATTCTCATTAAGCGATATTTTAGTATGAAATCCGATATATCTTCAGGCGAAAATCACCCCCTAGCAGAAACCCTTGCCGATCTCGAACCGGGTGAACAAGCTGTGATTCGGGATTTCACTAGGTCCGACGACGCTCTGATCCGATTCCGTGAACTGGGCATGTTGCCAGGAACTCCGGTTTCACTAGTGCGACGAGCTCCTCTCGGAGATCCGCTCGAACTCTCCGTCCGCGGCTCGCTGCTCTCCGTCCGGGCGCATGAAGCCCAGTGGATCGAAATCGAACCCCGCACCTGTCTGGCCTGATTCCACTGAGTGGCCACCCCGCTACATACAATGAGCGATTCAGAGTCTGCTGCTGCATCCGCCCCCAAAGAACCTACGCCCAAATCCAAGCGCGTATTTGCTCTGGTAGGCAATCCCAACTGTGGCAAAACCACCCTTTTTAATGCCCTCACCGGCATGCGCCAAAAAGTAGGCAACTACCCCGGTGTCACCGTTGAGCGCAAGGAAGGCACCTGCTACGGTCAACACGGCGAAGAGTTGTGCCTCATCGATCTTCCCGGAGCCTACTCGCTCAATGCCCGCTCCCCTGACGAAGAAATCCTTCGTGACGTACTGCTCGGACGCCGCGACGACACCCCCACCCCCGATGCCGTCATCGTTATTCTCGATGCATCCAATCCCGAACGAAATCTCTACCTCGCCACCCAAGTGCTCGAACTTGGCCGGCCAACCATCCTCGTTCTCAACATGATCGATGTAGCAGAATCACTGAGCTTGAAACTCAATGTTTCGGCCCTCAGTGAAGCTTTTGGAGTACCGGTCATCCCCATGCAAGCCAATAGCCGCAAAGGTTTGCCCGAGTTGCGCATCGCCATGAGTAGGGTCGACTTACCCACCTCCTCCCTGCGTATCCCACTGCCAGACGACACCCAGCAATTGCTCGAAAAGTTTTCCCGCGACCACCCCCAAGACGATAACAATAACCACAACGACCGGGCTGCGCTCTATCTACTCGACGAAGAGACCAAAAAGAACCACTCCAATAGCGAATGGGAAAACCACCTCATCGCAGCGCGTTACGACGCCATTCAAAAAATTTGTGCTGACGCCGTTCAGCAATCAGCCAACACCGCCCCCTCCGCCACTGATCGCCTCGATGCTTTTTTGCTCCACAAAGTCTGGGGTTGGGTAGCCCTCATCAGCCTCATGACGCTGATCTTTTCACTGATCTTCTCCTATGCGGAAATCCCCATGGGCTGGATCGATACGGCTTTTACCACTCTGGCCGACAAAGTCACCACCCTGATGGCTCCCGGCGATCTGCGCGACCTGATCACCGAAGGCGTCATCGCCGGAGTCGGCGGCGTCGCCGTCTTCCTACCCCAAATTCTCATTCTGTTCTTTTTCATCGGCCTGATGGAAGACACCGGCTACATGTCCCGCGTCGCCTTCATGATGGATCGACTGATGTCCAAGGTCGGCCTCAATGGCAAATCCTTTGTTCCGCTGCTCAGCTCTTACGCCTGCGCCATCCCCGGGATCATGGCCACTCGAACCGTCGAAAACCCCAAGGATCGTCTCATTACCATACTGGTCGCTCCATGGGCAAGCTGCTCTGCTAGGCTACCGGTGTATTTGCTGATGATCGCCGTACTCATCCCTGAATCAAAAGTGCCTATATTCACCAAAGTCAGCTTTATGCTGAGCCTATATATTCTGGGTACCATTGGCATTTTTATTGCCGCATGGATCTTCAACAAAACTTTTCGTCGGAAAGTGAAAACCTTACCCATCATGGAGTTGCCACTCTACAAGGCTCCCTCCTGGCACACCATTGTATTGCATATGTGGGAGCGCACCAAAATTTTCATCCGTCGTGCCGGCACCATCATCCTCGGGGTTTCTATCCTTCTCTGGGCCGCCGAAAATTACCCCAAAACATCTGGAGCCGATAAAGCCACTCAAGTGGAAAACAGCATCGCTGGAAAAATCGGACACGCCATCGAGCCAATTATCAAGCCACTTGGTTATGATTGGAGAATTGGCATCGGACTAGTGGCATCTTTCGCCGCGCGAGAATTTTTTGTCTCAGCCATGGCCATCACCTACAACGTCGAACAAGAGGGGGTCGCTGAGAATATTGCTGCCGAAACCCTGCGTCAACGGATGCGCTCCGCCAAGCGACCCGACGGCATTACCCCAACCTTTTCGCCCTTGGTCTGTCTTAGTTTAATGATCTTTTACCTCTTTGCGATGCAATGCATCAGCACCACCGTTGTGGTTCGCCGCGAAACCAATTCCTGGCGCTGGCCGCTTTTCCAAATCGCATTCATGACCGGTACCGCCTACATTGCCTCACTGATCGTTTATCAAGGCGGTTTATTATTAGGCTTTCACTAAGCCCCCCTACCCTATAAAATCCTATGTCTTCTGAATGGCAATCCTGGACCACCCTGGGGATCATCATCCTCACCTTAACAATTTTTATTGGCCGCAGCATCACCAAACACCGCAAAAAAGGTGGCTGTGGCTCCGACTGCGCTTGCCCTTCTTCCTCCCTTCCCAAAAAAAAAGATCCTGAATCCTGAATTCTAACACCTGAATGCTTAATTCTTCTTCTACATTCCCATCATCGGTGCCGGCACTAAAAAAGCGTGCTGCTCCAACAAACTCATGCTGCCATTCTGTGCCAGGTATTGAGTTAGATAAACAATCAGCACATAAGCCAAAGCTACCGGCAAAAACGCCAAACGACTGGTCCAGCGAAAAAAACGACCGCGCAAAGCTTCGTATTTCACCGCTCGGCTCATCGCCCATCCCGCTAACAAACGAGCTGGAAACATGAATACCACAAACAGCAAACTCGGCAACCACGCAACATCACGCGGAGCCAGCTCGATTTTCAATAAATACAAGGGCACCGCAAACAGCAATGTGATAAAAAACGCC
>JAJRVS010000405.1 GCA_024277195.1 Verrucomicrobiota bacterium
AAGTCCGCCCGGAGTGCCACTTTGAAAGTCGTTGCCCCAACCGGAGAGCAAGTCGCCTGCGGCTTCGATCGCACTTGCTTGCAGAGTGGCGTAGAGTTCGATCTCGGAAATGCCGGGTTGCAGGATCTCCCGTGCTTTGTGATACACCGCATCCGCGGCTTGGATGGTGTAACGGATGGCGGTTATTTCGTCTTCGTCTTTTTGTCGGCGCAGGTATTGGAAGTCAGTGGTGATGTCCACCCACTCCACCTTATCGGCGATCCAGGGACGGGCAGAGCCATCAACTCCGAGCCTTTTCAGCTTGTTGAGGTGGGGGATCAGTGGCAGGCACAGGGCTTGGTCGAGATTTTCAACCAGAGTGCAGAGCTTTTGCGGTTGATAAGAAATGAGCTCATCTGCGGCGGGGGCATCAGCTTGTTGGTAATGGCTGACTAAAAGCGTGTGGTCGTCAGCAAGTAAAAGGGCCGCCGTCGGGGTGAGGATCTGGTCATGCCAGTAGCCGGTCAGCCAGTAAACGTAGTGCCGGTGGGTGAGCAGCACGGCGTCCAGCTTTTGCTCCAGCATGTAAGCCTGCAGGCGTGCCTGTCGCTTCCGGCAGCTGTCGGCATTTAATCGGGGAGGGGAGTTTTTGCTCATAGCGGCTTAGGAAAAAGCTCAAAGCACGCCGTATTTATCAAAAGCTGCGGTGGCGGTCATTCCGTCCCGAATGGCATCGCGGACTTCATTTTCCGCATGGACTTTTTCCCAGGCTCCGCGGATGACTTCGGCTTCCACTTGTTGGGGAACCACCACAATCCCGTCATCATCAGCGATCACCAGATCGCCGGGATTAAAAGTAATGCCGCCAATCTGCACGGCAACATCAACGGCGGTGACCCGCTGACGGTGCAAGCTGTCGTAAGGGCAGGCTCCGGCGGCAAATACACCGAATTGCATTTCCCGCATCGGTGCGATGTCACGGATAGCGCCGTCGATGATCGCTCCAACACAGCCAGAGTTTCGTGAGGCAGTGGAGAGCAATTCTCCCCAGATTCCAGATTTCATAGAGCCGTCGGCGGCGGCGATGAACAAGTCATCGGGCTGGCATTCATCAATGGCCTTGAGTTCTAATTCATAAGGGTTGAGATCCTCGCTGTCGACTTCTTCCCACTGCGTGGTTTTGCATCTGCCGACCAGTTTAAGCACTCCGGTCATCGGGGCGAGGGCGGTTGCGATGCATTGTTTGCGGTAGCCGAGTGAGTCGAGTACGTCACTGACAACGGCTGAATAGAAGGACTCGCGCATCATGGCGAGGGTGATGGTTTCGGGGGTGACTGACATGATATAAAGGTTATACGATGAAATATCAAAATCGCAAGCGACAGAGTCATTGAAGATGCAGGCGTTTGGGGTGCTCGAACTGGTAATTTTTATCGTGCATCATTTCGTAGGTCTTTTTGATGCTCGGACGGTCGCCATAAAAGGTGCCGTAGTAGGCAAATCGAACGATGCCTTCTTTATCGATAATGACGGTGGACGGGCGATTGATATATTCCGAATGAACAGCAAAACACAGCGGATCCGCGCCATAAGTAGCGGCTACGGCACCGGCTTTGTCAGAGAGATGCGGCCACCAGATGTTTTTGGTGTAAGTGTCTTTGAATGATTTTTTTGAGAACCAGTGCTTGGGATCCACTTCTTTTCCCACCATCACTCGGCAGCGATAGCGGTCGTGGATTTCGATGGTGACGACTTCAATGTTCTCGTTTTGGAAATCCTCACGCAGATGCATAAGCTCGCGGAACTCACCGTGACAAACCGGGCACCAGTCGGCAAAAACCCAGATCAAGAGAACGGCTTTTTTCCCCTTGTGATCGCTGAGCTTCCAAGTTTTATTTTCACTGTCCAATAGGGCAAAGTCAGGGGCGGCCTGGCCGACTTTGACGGTGTCGAAAGTAGTCTCGTCAAGTGAGCTGTAGGCTTGGATCAAATCAGCACTGGCTTTTTGTCCGCTTTCGATTTGGTAAATGGAAAGTTCACATTGATGGGGGACATCCCGTGCTTGGTCGTTGGCGAGAGCTTTTTTTAACGCCGGCAATGCTTTTTTGCTGCCAATCAATCCGAGTGAGATCACTGCTTGTGAACGAACCGTGCTTTCCTTGGCTGATGCGAGCAATTGCTCTAAAGCGGGAATGGCTTTTTCCTCAGCTTGAATTCCCAGGGCGGCCGCTGCCAGGTAGCGGACATGAGGGTTTTTGTGAGTCAATGCGGCGATCAGCCCAGGGATGCCTGACTGACCAGCTTTGACAAAATCGCGCAGTGCAAGGGTGCGGACTTTCCAATCATCATCATTGAGGTCGGCGATGCCGCTGGTCTTCAGTTGGCGATCCTGGGTCATCGCCCGGGAGTCGTGGAAATCGTGGCTGGTGATTTTATCAATAGTGTTTTTGATCATAGGCAGGGCATCTGCTGACAAGATTGATGAAAGGGGGGCTAACACCAGAGCTGCGATGAAAGTGACAGCGGTTAAGGATAAAGATTTGCTTTTCATAGGTAGGGGATGGGTGTGCGTAGAAAAAGGCGCGGCCTCAGTATGAGGACGAGGCAGGGGAACAAAGCTTACGTTGCATTTGTTTTGCAAAAAACCGGTTAGTTTTTAGCCGGGCGGGCAGCAGCTTTGGTGGGGGCAATGACCACTTTTTGTTTGCTGGTGGGAGATCCGGGCGTCGCAGCTCTTCTGATCGGCTTGGATGGAGGAGAAATCGGCCACGATCCCTTGAGATTGAGAAATTTCGGCGGGCTGACGGCTAACTTCTGGTCACCAGCGATTTGATAGTCGCGACTGACCAGGGGGGTGATGGTGAAACAAGCTTCTTCATCGGCCAGTTTCTCGATGTGTAACAAGGATGCGCAGGTATCCGAGCGACTGATGGTCAGAGTATCGCCTACCTTGAAAGGGGACTTTTTCATCTCGGGGATGGGCAGGATGTAATCGATCAGAGCCGAAGGGTAACCTTCGGCCCGCGCCCGTAACGCTATGCCCGAGGGGAAAACGTCGTCTGGCCCGAGAATTTTGATGCTTTCAATTTGGAAGATGCCACCGACGTAGGTGATGTCGGCAAAGTTTTTGTAATTGCCCAGGTAATTGCGTTTGAGGATGGCGTTCAAACCTTTCAGTTTGGCGGGACTGTAATCAAATTGCTCGGCATAGAGTTGTTTGACCGTTTTAAACTTACCTCTCGGTGCGGTGACCGGGGTGAAGCTGGCCAGCGGATCTATTTTTTTCACCTGGGTAAGCAGGCGGTAGTTGAACGGCATTTCCGGGTGGCCAAAAACATACATGCAAAATACCCAGGCGATAGCATTGAGCGCCACCAATACAGCGATGGCTACGATCCATAGGAACAAGGTGTCATTTCTCGAAGTTTTCGGCAAATTCCCTGATTCAGATTGAAAGGGGGAATGTTCGCCAAGGAATTGCATCGTTGTTCTTGCTCGTTATTCAGGACGTCAGCTTAAAGTCGGGCTGCGGGCTTAGTTGTGCATTTCGAGGAAACCTTCCAATTGGCGGATCCGCGTGGGGTGCCTCATTTTGCGCAGCGCCTTGGCTTCGATCTGGCGAATGCGTTCACGGGTGACTTTGAATTGTGAACCGACTTCTTCCAGCGTGCGGCTGTAGCCGTCCACCAAGCCAAAACGCTGTTCAAGCACAGCACGTTCGCGTTCGTTTAAGCTGTCGAGCACGGCGCGAATTTTGTCTTTTAACATCGAAAATCCGGTCATGTCACTGGGGTCCTCAGCTCCTTTGTCTTCAATAAAGTCTCCGAAAATCGTATCTTCACTGTCACCCACAGGTGCTTGCAGTGAGATCGGCTGCTGGGCCATTTTGAGCACGGTTTTGACACGCTCCACCGGCAGGTGGATTTCTTCGGCGATTTCCTCGGCGTTGGGCTCGCGACCGTATTCCTGCACCAGTTGTTTCTGCACCCGCATCAACTTGTTGATCGTTTCGATCATGTGGACTGGAATGCGAATGGTGCGAGCCTGGTCAGCGATCGAACGAGTGATCGCCTGACGAATCCACCAGGTTGCGTAAGTCGAAAATTTGTAACCACGACGGTATTCGAATTTCTCGACGGCTTTCATCAAACCCATATTGCCTTCCTGGATGAGATCGAGAAAAGACAAACCGCGGTTGGTGTATTTTTTGGCAATGGAAATCACTAGACGGAGATTGGCTTCCACCATTTCGTCCTTGGCTTTGCGAGCTTTTTGTATCCAATCCGTGAGTCTATCGTAAGTCTGGATGAATTCATCCTGAGTCAACCAGGTGGCTCTTTCGACAATCTGTTTTTGAGCTTCGACCTTGGCTTTTTCTTCGTCACTCTCGGCGGAGGCTAAAGCGGCGGCGATATCTTCGCTCTCTTCAGCATAACGTTCGGCTGCGGTAACAAATTCTTCGGTGACCGATTGTTTGAAAAAGAATCGTCCGCAAACCCGTCCGAGGGCGCTATGGGATTTTTTCCATTCTTCGGCCAGGTGCTCTTGCTCGTTAGCCGGGCTTTCCTGAATTTGAATATAAAGCGCGGCGACCTGATCCCGGGCAGCGGTCAACTGCAGACATAATTTTTCCAATTTGCGCATGTAACGCTCGCGACTTTGGATTTTTTTGTCGATGATCACCCGGTCAAAACGTTCGTCCCCGGATTCCAGCCGTTCGGCCATATCTAGATAGGTCTCGCAGGTGAAACCAAATTTACTGAGACAGCGACGCACTTCTGATTCGGATTTCTCGATGCGTTTGGAGATCTCCACCTCTTGCTCGCGGGTGAGCAAGGGGACTTGTCCCATTTGGCGCAGATACATGCGCACCGGATCATCGAGGATGTCGAGCTTAGCTTCCGTTTTCGGAGGGGCGCTGTCTTCGACATCATCGTCGATGTCTTTGCTTTTTTTGCGGTCTTTAAAACGGTCAACGGCAGCGGCATCGATGATGCTGAACTCCATGCTGCGCAGACGCTGAATCAACTGATCCAGCGTTTCGGCATCAACCACGTTGGCCGGCATGGCATCGTTGATGTCGTCAAAAGTAAGATAACCCTGCTCTTTGGCCAGCTTGATCAATTCCCGCAGTTTTTGCTGGATTTCAGGGGAATCAATGTCCTGTGACGAGTTTTTATCCGAGGCAGAAGAAGACGGGGTCGTTGATTTTTTTTGCACCTTTTTTTTGCGAGTGGATGTTTTCTTTTTCACTGATGAGGAAGGGATCTTTTTTTCTCCGGACTAGGTGGCGATAAATCACACAAGGGCTTGAATCGAATTTATCCGCTGACTGTTGAAAACAATAAGGCCAAATATGAAAAATGATAGCCCTTTTACCGAGCCCGTCCCTTATTTAATGGGACATGGCAATATCCTGTAACTGCTGAGTGAGGTCAAGAAGTTCTTTGGTGAGCTGATGGGCATTTTCAGCGGAGAGCTTAGAATCTTTGAGTAGGGAAAGGATCTCTTTTTTGCGAGCTTCCAGGCTTTGTCGTTCGAGTGTTGTCAAACACTCGGTGGCACGCTCCACCGAGCTGTCCGGTATGGTTTCGGTCAGCAGGCGGGCGACACAAGCTTGCTCGGGGCCGGTGAGGCTATTGGCAAAAGCGGCCACGTCGGCAGTGGAGCCGGCGTTGAAGTTTCCCTGCCAAATTTTTGACAACAGTTGGCTGCCTGCCAGATTTTTCAAAAAATCAGGTTCAGGGCTGCTGCAAACCAGATCGCGGGCTTCGGCCACGGTGAGCAGCATCTGGCATAAAAAACGGATGGCGTGGTTGTCGATCACCAGTGGTGGCAGGGCAGGCGCTTGTGAAGGGTCGGCTTCTGCTGTCCGGTATTTAGAGCGATTACTGTAGCGCAGGGCGCGTTTTATTTCCTGATCAGATTCGCCGACAAAACGCCGGATGTCATCTGCGGGCACACTGAGGCGGGTGGCAACCCGGCTGATCAGAGAATCCTGGATCATTTTGTCGGTGATGCGGGCAATGTTCTCCGACACCTCTTTGGCGAACTCGATCCGGTCTCGCATTTCGTCGAGATTGCGCTCTTGAGACGCACGATCGATCTGGTAGTCGAGGAATTCCGGAGCTTGCTTGATCCTGTTTGCAAAGGCTTCAGCGCCTTCTTTTTTGATCAATGAATCCGGATCTTCACCAGCGGGCAGGGGGGCAATTTTGACCACCAGGTTGGAAGTCACCATTTGGCGGAAGGCTTTGGCCGCCGCTTTGTAACCAGCCGCATCGGAGTCATAACACAGCACCACTTCATCGGTGTGGCGTTTCAAAATGCGCGCGTGATCCTCGGTGAAAGCTGTGCCTAGTGCGGCGACCGTATTTTCGATGCCGTTTTCGACACAGGCGATGAGATCGAGTTGACCTTCACACAGGATCGCCTGGCCCGCTTTTAAAATAGGTCGCTTGCTGCGGTCGAGGCCGTAGAAGGTTTTGCTTTTTTTGAACAACATCGTTTCCGGAGAGTTGATGTATTTGCCGCCCTTGGCGTCGGGACTCAGCACCCGTCCGCTGAAGGCGATGACGTTGCCGTAATCATTGCAGATCGGGAACATCAGGCGGTCGCGGAAGCGCGCGTAAATACCACGCGCGGGGTTGTCGACATCCTGGGGCGCGGCCAGCCCAGATTCGAGCAGCACTTTGTTGGAGAAACCGGCCTCTTTGGCCCAGTTGATCAAAGCGCCGCCGTTCTGGGGAGCGTAACCCAACTGCCAGCGACGTGCCGTCTCTGAATTGATATCCCGTGCTTTGAGGTAGTCGCGGGCGTGTTGGGCCGAAGGGCTGCGGAACAGCAGTTGATGAAACCAGGCGCTCGATTCCTTGTGTAGCTTTTCCACCAGACGCCGCAGTTGCAGGCGGCGATCCGCATCGGGATCAAATACTTCGTCTTCCAAGCGGATGCCGACTTTCTCGGCCAGGCGTGAGGCGGCATCGGGGAAAGTCAGGTTTTCATAACGCATCACAAAGCGGATCGCGTCGCCCCCTTCACCACAGCCAAAACAATAGTAGATCTGCCGCGCGGGCGTGACATTAAACGAGGGCGTCTTCTCGTTGTGAAAAGGACACAGCGCCAAAAAGTTAGCCCCCGCTTTTTTTAGCGGGAAATAACTGCTGATCACATCGACGATATCCGTCTCGGCGATGATGCGCTGAATCGTTTCCGGTGAAATGATGGCCATGTGGTGACTTATTGAATTAACTGCTGGAAGGTGGGGCTTCCATCTGTTTTAATTGTTATTCTATAATGCTAGAGACGAAATTAACAAAGAGTTTGCTGCGACGAAGTATCTATCTGGCCATGGTAGGTGTTGGATTGTTTACTTTGGCGGCAAAAAAGCAGCCTGCGGAAACCCGTTCACCTCAACGGGGGGAGCGAGCTGCCAATGGCTTGCGGGATCGAGTGCTTGTCATTCGCATTGAAGATGTGGATATCTCGGATGACCGTCGCTTCAGGAGTTTGCGTCGTTTGATCTCGGATGCCGCTGCCGCACCTGCCAAGGCGGTGGTTTTTGATCTGAATACCGGATCGGGTTACTCTGAGCAAGTCGCTCGTTTTTTAATGGAGGAACTGCCCAAGGTGAAAGTGCCATCGGTGAGTTACGCCAACCCTTCGGCGCTCGGAGCAGGGGCATTGATTGCGCTGGGCAGTGACACGGTTTATTTGTCACCTGTTGCGGTGATGGGTGGAGCAGCTCCCTCGCCATCGAGTGGGCGGTCGAGTGCTTCGACCGGAGATGATCCGTCGGAGAAATCTTCTGCTGCGCGTCCTGTATCAACTCAATCGCTGTCAATTCTGAAAGCCCAGGCACGCGGCCTGGCCAAACAAAAAGGACACCGCTCGCAAGTGGCGGAAGCTTTCATTGATAGTGAGATCGAGGTGAAAATCGGTGACGAAATGATTTCGGCTAAAGGTGAGTTGTTGACGCTGACGGCTGATGAAGCGGTTCGCAAGTTGTCTGACGGGCAAACGCTTTTTGGCAAATCGGTGATTGGCTCTATTAAAGAACTGCTGAAGCAAGAGGGTTTGAGCGACGGGGAGGAAACTCTTGTTTACACCGCATCGAGTTACGAAAAACATTTGAGTCAATTGCGTAGTGGTAAGGGCAAGGCCAAAGGCGCAAAGAGTGATATTGTCCGGTCTGATGGCAATGACAAGGCCGGTGTGGATTCAAAGGAAGGGAAGGGAAATGGCGGCGGCTTGTTTGGCAAAAGAAATACAGGCGATTATGCGGGAAAGATCCTTGTGGTGCCGATTGGCATGGATGACCTGATGATCACGGCGCGTTTTGAGTTCATGAAAAGGGTATTGAAAAAAGCCCGTCTCGATGGCGCCGAAGCGCTTATTTTTGATATGAATACACCCGGGGGTCGAGTGTGGGAGACTGGCGAATTGATGATGCGTGAGTTGCAGGAAGTGGATTTCCCGACTTACACTTTTGTGAATACTTTTGCCGAGTCCGGAGGCTGTCTGGTGGCGATTGCTACCGATCATATTTACATGAAGCCCGCGGCTTTGATTGGCTCGGCTTTACCGGTAACCGCCAGCGGTGACCTGGAGGGTAATATGAAACAGAAAGTGGGTGAGATGTTGCGCGACTTGGTGCGCAATGTGGCTTCGCTGAAAGGTCATGATCCCGATGTGGCGGAGGCTTTTGTGACGATCGACACTGAAGTGATCAAAGACGGTGTCACTATTTCGGAGATGGGAAAGGTGCTGCATCTGAGCACTGCAGAAGCCACTATGATCGTTAATGGCAAACCCTTGCTGGCAAAAGGAGTGGCGAACAGTATCGAGGAAATCATCGAATTGGAGGGCTTGAAGGGGAGCTTGTTGCAGGTGGAGCCCTTGGGCTTGGAGCGGTTTGCCCACTTGATTCAGAAGTTTTCTTTTCTACTTCTCATTCTCGGTTTGGCTGGGGCTTACATGGAGATGAATGCTCCGGGGTTCGGGGTACCGGGAGTGACCTCTTTGCTCTCCTTTGCCCTGTTCTTTTTTGGCAATAACCTGGCCGGTAATCTTGCTGGTTATGAGCTGGCCGCGTTGCTGGTGCTGGGGCTTATTTTGCTTGCGGTGGAGATATTCATCCTGCCCGGTACTATTTTGCCGGGATTGGCAGGAGGTCTGTTGATATTCATGTCTTTGATTCTGGCGATGGTGGATCGGTTTGATTTTCAATTCCACTGGAAAGGTGTCGATCAAGCGCCTTCCCTGGGGGAGTTGCTGAATGGGCCGGTCATGACGCTGGGGGTGGCAGTGGTAGGAGCGGTGGTGATGGCGGTATTACTGATGCGTTACCTGCCAACGGGTCGCAGATTAGGAGGATTGATCCTGACCCAATCGTTAGCCAGTGGAGCTTCGCTGGATGAGCTGGAAGGTCCGCATACCGGATCCGATGAAAAAGCAGGGAAACATACAGCCAACGCGAGTGACTTGCTTGGCCGTGAAGGTGTGGTCAGTGCCGATCTGCGCCCGGCAGGCAAAGGCATGTTTGCGGGTGAGCTGCTCGACATCGTCGCCGACGGTGAGTTCATCGAAGAGGGCACCGCGGTGAAAATCGTCTTGCATGAAGGTTCACGTTTGGTGGTGGCACGAAGTGGCGGGTAGATTTTGCCCGATAGAAAAATGTTTGACCACCTTTGATGGAGGGTGGTAGTTGGAGCGCATGAAAAAAACTATTTTGCTGTTTGCCCTTGTTGTAGGAATTGCTTCGGTTTTGCCAAGTTGCTGCTCGCCTTGTGCGGCTAAACACAAGGCTGCCCAGGAGGCTAAGGCCAAGGCGGCAATGGTGGGCAAAGATGCCTCCTCCTGATATTCCGTGCGGACGGGGGAAGGGGCTGATTCAATTCACCGCTTCGTCCATGATGGCGGTGAGCGTTTCTTCGACTTCGTCAGCGACGGCTTTGATGTCGTCGGCACCGAACATGCCGAGCATCAGCGAGGGGCTGATGGTGGAAAGTTTGACCGTGTCTCCTTCGGTGTAAACCGAGATGCGGCAGGGCAGGGCGGTGGAGATTTCGGGATTGGACTCGAGCACCTTTTTTGCCTGATGCGGATTGCAGACTTCGAAGATGCGGCATTCGCCGTTGAACTCGACGCCTTTGTTGGCCATGGTCTGGGCCAGATTGTGAACGGTCAATACGCCGAATTTGTGATTGCTGACGGCAGCCTGCAGATCTTCGCAGGTCTGGTCGATGGATTTGGTGGAAGTGCGATTGATGGTGGAAGACATGGGTGTGGAATTTAAGATTTGAAATCTAAGATTTGAAATTTTTTGGATTTATAGCTTTGGATTTACTTCTTTTTCTAGTTGGATGATTTCGTGGATGAGGGTGGGGCCTTGGTAGATGAGTCCAGTGTAAATTTGCACGAGGGATGCTCCAGCGTCGAGTTTATTTTGTGCGTCTTCGGCGGTGAAGATGCCGCCGACTCCGATGATCGGGATTTTGTCGTCGAGGTTTTTGCGCAGGCGGCGGATGACTTCGGTCGAGCGTTGGGTGACGGGGCGCCCGCTGAGTCCGCCACCTTCGTCGGCGAGGGGGTGTCCGGTGACGGCTTGACGGTCGATGGTGGTATTGGTGGCGATGACGCCGTCGATGTGAGTCTCGCTGAATACGGCGGCGAGCTCGTAGATGTGTGGGTCGGATAAATCGGGGGCGATTTTGACGACGATGGGAACTTGGCGTCCTTGATTGGACTTGGCGAGTTTTTTGCGCTCATCTTGCAGGGCTTTGATCAACTGGCGGGTGGTATCGGCGGCTTGCAGGTCGCGCAGACCTTTGGTATTGGGCGAGGATAAGTTGATCGCGATGTAATCGGCGGCGCTGTAGGCCTGGCGGAAGCCGGTCAGGTAGTCGTCGAGTGCGTTTTCATTGGGGGTGTCAAAATTTTTGCCAATATTGATGCCAACGATGCCTTTGAAACCTTGGCGTGATTTTTCGAGATTAGCTAATACGACGGCCATGCCCGGGTTGTTGAATCCCATGCGGTTGATGATGGCCTGGTGTTCGAGCAGGCGAAAGAGGCGAGGTTGTTCGTTGCCGGGTTGCGCGCGTGGAGTGATGGTGCCGATCTCGACGTGGCCAAAACCCAGTGCGCCGAAGGCGGCGACGGCGAGGCCCGATTTATCCATGCCGGCGGCGAGGCCGATGCGGTTGGGGAATGACAAGCCCATTACTTCAACGGGGGCGCATTCGGGGGCTTTGCCGGTGACTAAGGTGAGCAAGCCGAGTTGATGGGCAAAATTGGCTCCGCTCAGAGTAAGGTGATGGGCGGTCTCTGGTTCCAGTGAGAATAAAACTTTTTGTGCTATTTTATAAAAATCAGGCATTTGGGCAGTGGTTTATAGCAAAAATTTGCGGCGTAATTTATATTTTAAAAAGCTGGGCTTTTTTGCGTGACATTTGCGACCGTAGCGTCTTTTGTCGCCGTACCAAACGTAATTAGTAATTATCCAATTAGAGCGAGGCAATATGTCTGTGATTCCACTCAACGAACTGGGTGAACCTTTCTACACAGGATCGGTTCAGAAACTATATGCGGTCAAAACCGACGATGCGGTGATGGTCACTCAGACCACCAACCAAGGGTCGGTTTTCGACGTGGGGGCCTTGTTCGAGATTCCCGGCAGTGATGTGTCGCGGGCGGTTTTCCGTCATGTCTTGTATACGGAGATGAGCAAACCGGAGCTCTGGCAAGAAGTGCTGGATGGCATTCGAGCCAGTTCGGAAGTGGATGATGTTTACCGCGATGAGCTTTTGACCGGGGCGATGGAGGACGTTTGTGAACGTGGCGCCCGCACTCACCATGAGGGTATGATCGATGCCAAGAGCGGCGAGGTGTGTTGCGCGGGCTTGCCCGAAACACCCAGTGCTTACAATGTGGTGCGCAAGTATCAGATTTTGACACCGGACGAGACACAGTTTCTCGGAGCCCATCTTTACGACTATTCAAAATTTCCGCATGAGGACGGTTTTGTGATTCCATTGGAATACATCGTGCGTTTTGGGATCACCAGTGGTTCGTCGGTTTACCGCAAGTATTTGAAGATGGATGCTGCGGCACGCAAGTCTTTCGAGCAAGAATTGGGTGTGACCCAGGCGCTTGAGGCGTGGAAAATGTTGGAACGTCCGGTGAGTGACTGCACCAGCAAATTTGAACCCGAAGACCGTATGGTGAGCAAGCAGGAGGCCTTGGTAATGAGTGGGTTGACTGGGGATATGTGGGTGAAAAGCGGAAAAATGGCGGTATTGGGCGCCTGGTTCGTGAGGCACCTGCTGGACAAGATCGGCCTGCGCTTGTGGGACATCAAATGGGAGTTTGCCAAGGATGGAGACGATGTGGTTTTTGTTGATACCATTGATACTGATTCATTCCGTGCGACGGGTTTTGTGGAATACGATGGGGTGACCTACGTGATGAATTACAACAAGCAGTCGATGCGTGATTATTTTTTGATCGCTCACAGTTACTGGACGGGCGACATCGATGACGCCAAAGGGCGTGCGGCGAGTGAAGGGGTGGCATTCACTGAGCTGTTAAAAGCGGGGCAGGAGGCTGGCAACTACGCAGCCACTCCGGATGTGGCGCAGGGTTTCATGGCGATTCAGGTGGTCAAGATGGATCTGATCAAAGATCACATGTTGGGTTTGCGGCAGCCGGATGAGGTGAAGGCGGCTTTGCTTAAAGCAGGCGAGGACGAAATCAAATTTTACGAGAGCATTGGGAAGCTGGATCAGTTTCGCAAAATGAATGGAATTTAATCCGGGGAACAGCTGATTATTTTGAAAGCGGTATTTGAAATCACAGATCGATATTTGGAAGCGGGCGATTGCTCGGCATTATTGTATGCGCCACTCGATGAGGCTTTGACTTATCGTCAAACGCGTCGTTATACGCTTGATTTTGAAGGAGATGAGGGCGCAGCAGCGGATTTTGTCAGCAAGACCTTGTTGGATGAAGTGGGGCAGGAGCTGCATCAGGGAGAGTCGGCAGCTTTGCAGGATTGGCTATTTGCGATTGATTACGGCATGAAACCGGGGGCTTTGGATTTGGAGAAAGAAGCGGTGATGTCTTATTATCACAATCTCAAATCCGCGCCAATTGTGCTCAGTGAATTGAAAATCGAGCACCGGGTTTATGTTTTTGGTGAGAGTTCCATTTCGCCGGATCGTTTTGTCAGTGATATCTGTAATCCTGCGGTTCATACTTGGACGGTGATTGAGGGAGAAAAATAAATTTACCAAGCAGCGAGCATGTCTTTTTATCGTCACATACCAATTACCGAACTCGACGGAGAACAGCTGGAGCAGCTGAGTTCGGAGATGAAACTTTCCTTGTCCCGCGAGGACATGGTGGCCGTTCAAGCCATCTTTCGCGACTGGAAACGCGAGCCGACCGATGTGGAGCTCGAGGTGATCGCCCAGACTTGGAGCGAACACTGCAAACACCGTATATTTGGAGCGGAGATAACTCACGTAAAAGACGGAAAAAATGAAGTAGTCAGTTCACTGTTTATGACTTACATCAAAGATCTGAGTGAAGAGATCTTTGCGCGCAAACCGGGTTTTGTTTTGTCAGCTTTCCATGACAATGCTGGTTTTATTGAGCTGGATGACAAGTTGGCGATTTGTTTGAAAGTGGAAACTCACAACCACCCGTCGGCAATCGAGCCTTATGCCGGCGCTAATACGGGATTAGGTGGAGTGATCCGTGACATTCTGGGAGCGGGCAAGGGCGCCAAGCCGATTGCTTCGCTCGATGTGTTTTGTTTTGGCGCACCGGATACCGAAGCGGATCAAATCAAGGCGGACGATGTGATTCATCCGCTGGGAGTGATGCGCGGGGTGGTGCGCGGGGTGCGGGATTACGGCAACCGGATGGGGATTCCCACGGTGGGCGGTGCGATTCAGTTCGACGAGAGTTATATTTATAATCCGCTGGTTTATTGTGGCACCGCGGGAGTGATTCCACGCGAATACATCGACAAGGAGATGTCGGCGGGGCTGAAGATCATTTCGGTGGGCGGACGCACCGGGCGTGACGGTCTGCATGGAGCGACTTTTTCATCAGCGGCACTGGATACGGAGAGTCACGAAGAGGATCAGCAGGCGGTACAGATTGGTAATCCGATCGAGGAAAAAAAGGCGGCGGACTTTGTGCTCGAAGCGCGGGATCGCAATTTGATCGAGTTTATCACGGACTGCGGGGCGGGTGGATATTCGTCTGCGGCAGGGGAAATGCTCAGTGAGGTGGGCGGCGAGATTTTTCTCGATGAGGTGAAGCTCAAGGAGCCCGGCATGGTGAGTTGGGAGATTTTCATCTCCGAGAGCCAGGAGCGCATGGTTTTGGCGGTGAAAGAAGAGACGCTGCCAGAGCTCAAGGAGCTGGCGGATATTTACGAAACCGAGCTGACAGAGCTGGGCAACTCGGATGGGTCGGGTATTTTGAAAGTATGGCATCATGGGGAACTGGTATGCGAATTGGATTGCCGTCCTCTCCACGACGCGCCGACGCGCCATTTAAAATCAACTTTTACCAGTCCGAGTGGCACCGCGTCTTCCCGGGAGGTCGAATCCTTGGATCCGGCAGCGGATTTGAAATCGCTGTTGGGGGACTTTGCGATTGTTTCGCGCGAACCGGTGATCCGTGAATACGATCACGAAGTGCAGGGCAATACATTGCTGAAACCACTGGCAGGAGCTGCGGGTGACGCGCCGCAGGATGCGGCGGTGATGCATATCGACGGCAGTGAGCGGTTGATGGCGATGAGCCAGGCACTGCTTCCTGAGTGGGGCAAATACGATCCTTTTGCAATGGGAGCGGCTTGTGTCGATGAATGTTTCCGTCAATTGGTGGCGGCGGGCGCTAATCCGGACAAGATCGCTTTGTTGGATAATTTCTGTGTCGGCAATCCCGAGGATCCCAATGAGCTGGGCGAGTTGGTGGAGTGTGTGAAAGGCATGGCCGGCGCGGCGGATACTTATTCAGCGCCTTTCATTTCCGGTAAGGATTCTTTTTACAATTATTTTGAAACCGACGAAGGCCCGGTATCGATTCCTGTCACCGCTTTGATCAGCGGCATCGGCGTGGTGGATGACAAAAAACACGTCACCGGTGCTTCTATTCGGCACAGTGACAGCGTGATCTGTGTGATCGGCACGACCGGCGACGCGATGGGCGGCAGTGTTTACGGACGGCAAAAAGGTCTGGGCAATAAAGCGGCTTTGCCGGTGAGTGAGTGCGGCGACTTTTTGGAGCTGTATCGAGCTTATCACGAAGCGGTGAAAAATGGCTGGATTTTGGCAGCGCATGATATCGGCGAGGGTGGACTGGCAGTGGCTTTGGCGGAAATGGGATTTTCGGGCAAGGCCGGATTAGACATTGATCTGGCATCGCAGCCGACCAGCGAAGATACTAGCCACACGGCCTGTTTGTTTGGCGAAACGCCGGGGCGGTTATTGGTCGAAGTGGCGACTGGTGATGTGCAGGCTTTGCTGGAGTCTTTTGCAGGCAAAGCGATCGCTCAAATTGGCACGACCAGCAAGGAGCACGCCTGCTTGAAAATTTCCTTCGAGGGCAATGCTCTCATCGACGAAAATCTTAACGAACTGAAAGAGATATGGAAAAACGGCCTCACGCCTTATTATTAAAGTTCCCTGGCACGAACTGTGATGCGGAAACGGCACGCGCTTTGCGCGAGGTGGGTTTTTCCGCCGATGTGTTGCCGATTTCCCAAGTGGATCCAAGCAAGCTCGAAGGAGTGGATCTGGTGGTCTTGTCGGGCGGGTTCTCCTATGGAGACTATGTCATGGCGGGGCGTTTGGCTCAGTTAGTATCGGAGAATCGCCTGGGGGATTCGCTCAAACAGTTCCGCGATGCGGGTGGTTATTTGCTGGGCATCTGCAATGGGTTTCAGATTTTGACCCGTATGGGTTTGTTGCCGGAGGGTAGTTTGATTCATAATGACAGTGGCCGGTTCAAGTGCAATTGGGTGAAGCTGAAAAAGGGCAGTCAGAAAGACAGTCCGTTTCTGCGCGGCTTGCCGGATGAGTTTGAACTGCCGATTGCCCATGCTGAAGGTCGTTTTGTGACTAAGGACGCGGGTGAGGCCGAGGCGCTGGTGGCTAGTGGTTTGGGAGTGCTGACTTATGCCGAGGATATCAATGGCAGTTTCAGTCAGATTGCTGGGATTCAGGACGAAAGCGGACGGGTGCTGGGACTGATGCCGCATCCGGAGCGTTTCATGTCGAGGGATCATCATTATGATCCGGATTGGAAAAATGAAGCGGGCGGGGAACACGGGACGGGGTATTATATGTTTCGGTCGATCTTTGAGGAAATCTCGAAGAGATAGAGAAGCACGAATAAGAAGCACGAATAAGAGGGAAGAAGAAATAAGAACGGGGAGTTTAACTACGGATAACACGGATTTACACGGATAAGAGGAGAGAGGAGAGAGGAGAAATAAGAGCGGGGAGTTTAGCACGGATAAGAGAAGATGAATTTAGGGGAGAGAGGCAGTTATTAAAAATAAGAGGTAAAATGAGTGAGGAATTTACATATAAGGGGGCGGGGGTGGACATTAAGGAAGCGGCCGCATTGGTTGGTGATATTAATGATTTGCGTCAGCGCACTGAGGGCAAGCGCTCTTTGATGCAGGCTTTTGGTTTGTTTGCGGCGACTTATGATTTGAGCGGCTATGACGAACCGGTGATCATGACGGGCTGTGACGGGGTTGGCACCAAGGTGGAGACTTTGTTGCATTACGATGAACTGGAAATTGCCGGCAAGGATTTGGTGGCGATGAATGTGAATGATATTCTCACCACTGGTGGGGATCCGATTATGTTTCTTGACTACGTGGGGGTCGGGCACATTGATAAAGAAAAAATCAAACGACTGATCTCTGGCATGTCGGAGTACTTGGCTTCCTGCGACTGTGTGTTGGCGGGTGGTGAAACGGCGGAAATGCCGGGTATCGTTCCCGAGGGCATGGTGGAATTGGCAGGTTTTGCGATTGGAGCTGGGGAGAAACGTGACTTGGTTGATCCTACCCGGGTTGCTCTGGGTGATGTGTTGGTGGGTTACCCTTCCGATGGGTTTCATGCCAATGGCTGGAGTTTGATTCGTCGTATTCTGGATGCTTACGCGGATGATTTCAGCGAAGAAGAAATCCGCGCTATGCTGGCACCGACGCGTCTCTATCACGATGTGGTGGAGGGTTTGAAAAAAGCCGAAGTGGATGTCAAAGCAATGGCGCATATCACTGGAGGAGGCTTGCCAGAGAATTTGGAACGGGTATTGGGTGACAATGGTGCGGATTTGAGAATCCCTCGATGGGAACTCGGTGCGATTCCCAAAGTGTTAAAACACGTCGAAGATGGCGAAGCGGTGAATACTTTTAATATGGGCTTTGGCTGGGTGGCGGTGGTGCCTGCGGCGCAAGCCGATCAAGCTGTGGCTTGTTTGCCAGGAGCGTTGGTTTTGGGAGAAGTAGTTCCTCAGCATGGCGTTCGGGTGCGCGTCGGCTGAAAAACTTTAGTGAATAGAAAAGCCAGCAAGTCAATCAGTGCTAAACAGAGATGAGTGATTCAATCGGACATGAATGCGGTTTGGCTTTTATTCGGCTGAAGAAGCCGTGGGCTTATTATTACGAGAAATACGGTACTTCGCTGTGGGCGTTCAACAAGCTGTTTCTGCTGATGGAGAAACAGCACAACCGAGGGCAGGACGGAGCAGGCATTGGTTGTTGTAAGTTGAACATGCCGATCGGCCAGCCTTATTTGTTCCGGGCAAGAAATTCCAAACGAGAATCTTTGTCACGGGTGATACAGGAACAGCAGCAGGCCTTTGATAAAATGTCACGCAAAGGACTGCTCGACCACACGGATCCTGAAAGTGTGAAGTCGAAGTTTGAGTTCGCTGGCGAGATTCTGTTGGGTCATTTGCGTTATGGTACTTCGGGTGGATTTGGCACCGGTTCTTGTCATCCGCATTTGCGACGCAGCAATTGGCCGACCAAGACGCTGATGGTATTGGGGAATTTTAACATGACCAATGCCGCGGATTTGAATCATCATTTGATCAATCGTGGCCAGCATCCGGTTTTTGGCATCGATACCCAGACGGTGTTGGAAGAGATTGGGTATCATCTCGATGAACAACATGACTATCTCTATCGATGCGAACGAGACAAGGGGACTGAAGGGCGTGAGATCCCCGGCATCATTTCCCGCGAGCTGAATGTGGGGGAGATCATTGGTAAATGTGCTTCGATCTGGGATGGTGGTTATGCGATTTCCGGTGTGGTTGGCAATGGTGATGGTTTTGTGTTCCGGGATCCCAATGGCATTCGCCCTTGTCATTATTATGAAAACGACGAGCTGATCGCTTTTGCCTCAGAGCGTGTGCCTTTGATGACGGTGTTTGATGCTGACATGGAAGAGGTGAGTGAGCTGCAACCCGGTCATGTGGCGGTGATCAAAAACAGTGGTGAGATTTCTTTCGAAAGCTTTGCGGAGGAGAAAAAAACCAGCCCTTGTTCTTTTGAGCGCATTTATTTTTCACGTGGCAATGATCCGGATATTTATCAGGAACGCAAAGCTCTGGGAGCTAACCTGGTTCCGCAGATATTGGATGAGATCGATCATGATCTCGAAAATGCGGTGTTCAGTTTTATTCCAAATACTGCAGAGATTGCCTTTCAGGGAACGATGCTGGGTTTGCGTTTGCATCGACGTCAGGCGGTGAGAGAGGCTTTGGTTGAAGGAGTGAAGTTGGGGAATCTGACTGAAGATAAAATCGATGAACTGATTTTGCGCAACTGGCCGCGTGGAGAGAAAATCGCGCATAAAGACATCAAGTTGCGGACCTTTATCAGTCAGGAAGAAGGACGCGCGCAGTTGGTCTCGCATATTTACGACGTTACTTATGGCGTGGTTCGTCCGGATGACAGCTTGGTCGCGGTGGATGATTCGATTGTTCGTGGCACCACCTTGAGGCGGTCTATTTTGAAAATCCTCGCCCGCACCAATCCTCGGCAAATTGTGGTGGCCTCGACGGCGCCGCAAATTCGCTACCCGGATTGTTATGGTATCGATATGTCGGAGTTGGGCAAGTTCATCGCTTTCCAAGCGGCGACTTCTTTGCTGCAAAAACAAGGTTTGCAGTCAGTGGTGGTGGAGACTTACCATGCCTGCCTTGAAGAGCTGAAAAAGCCAGTGGAAGAGATGGTCAACTGTGTGAAGGCGATCTACGAACCGTTTTCGCCGGAAGAGATTTCAGCTGAAATTGCGCGTTTGGTTTCGCCGCCGGATACCAACTGGAAAGGGGAGATCAAGGTGATCTATCAAACGATTGAGAACCTGCACACCGCGGTTCCCGAGCATCAGGGTGATTGGTATTTTACTGGTGATTATCCGACACCAGGTGGATACCGGGTGGTGAACCAGGCTTTTGTGCAGTTTTATGAAAAACGCGAAGGCCGTCCTTATGATGTTTGGTTTTAGACAGTTTGGCTGCTGACGGTTGTTATCGTTTTTTCACAATGAGCTTCCCGTATTTTTATAACCCAAGCGAGTTTTCACACTTAGCCGAGTCGGGGAAAGTTTGCCATTTCTGCAAAACCACGAAGGATTGTTTGCATGGTGGTTGTTTTGTGGGTTTGGAGGTCATCGACGCTATTTGTTTTTCTTGCATGAAGGAGGGCAAGCTGATCGAGATGGAAAATGTGGTGAATGAAATCGATGTGTCAGCACTTGATCCTTATCTGGGGGATTCGCAAAAAATAAGCGATACGATTGTTTATTGCACCCCACAACTTCCTATGTGGCAAGATCCAGTATGGCCGGTGAAAGAGGGACGCCCTTATCCTTTTATAAAAATTGCCTGCCAGCATGATTATTCGGGGCCAAAGGATTTTCTGGAATCTCTCTTTGAATGTGACCCTGATCCTGATTTGTGGGACATGCTACCTGAACATAGGATAGAGAATTTGGACGACGGGGAATATGAGACGGTATTTTATTTGTTCAAGCAATCTTACGATAAGCTGACCGTCTGGGATTCGGAATAGTTGGTGGATGGTAATAGCAAGATCTAACGGGTGGCAACTAGGAACCGCCGTGCTGCGGAGTCCTATGGACTGGGGGTATGGTGTGGGGCGGAAGTTGAAAAACATCCAGCCACCCAATTAGCGTATTTGTATCTTTATAGCACCTCTACGCTATCAAAAATTATATTTTTTAGACTTTCAAGAGGCTTTTGGCCATCCTTGTTTCCACTAATAACCTGTATTTGCCACAATTCATTCGCACGTAAAAATACCAAAACATATTGATTAATATTGTATTCAGACTGCTTGAAATTTATATTTATACTTCTCCCTTGAAGACCGGAAACAACGACATTTTCTTTGGAACTAGTAAACTTAGTTACTCCTGATCGAGTCTTGACCTGAGCTATTGTGCCGTCTGCTGAACCATCTAGATTGATGTTGGGGTTCTTGTAGATAGCATGTGTGATTACTATTTTCATAGGTCCTTCTACAATACTATAAGTTTTTATTGATTTCACCAGTTCCAGGACCTGCGCAGGTAGTTGCATGGACTCAGCCTTGGGCTGAGTTGGCAGTTTTACTTTTAACCCAGCAATTTCATAGTAAGCGAGTTGGTTCACACTTGATGAGGTCGTTCCGGGAGATTTTTTGTTGCATCCAATAAATAAAGAACAAAATAAGAGGCTTGCGATGAGGAGTTTCATAAGTATTTGTGTTTTGTGAGAGAGCGCAGGTGCTCCTCTGTGGGAGGCGAGTGTGACTTGGTGATAAGTTATTGGAGGTGCTGCCCGAAGGCCAAATTGGCGAGGATGGGGGATTGAATTTGAGATCTAAAATTGTTTATTTCATTCCGATCCTGTTGATCTTGTGAATCCTGTCTTATTGCGGACGCTTGAATTGAAGAAACAAATATGGAAATTTGTGTTACGGGGTGCGCTTGAGTTTAAAACTCACTTGTTTTATCCACCACTAACTGCCAACTGGCTTCGCCGGCTTTGAGTTGGTATTGAATCTGGCGCGTTTTGCCAGTGGGTTGAGCGTTGCTGTCGCCTTTTTTGTAGAGCGGGAAGCGACGGGCGAGCACGTTTTCAATGACGGTGAACTCATCGTGTCCCATGTAGCCGGCGGAGAGTTTTTTGTCAGCGGTCAGTTCGGGTAGATGGATGGGGCTGAGCGATTTGAGCTGGTTGGCCGAGTAGGCGATCAGTGAGGCGTAACCGCCACTGCCGGCCGAGCCGATATAAATATAGAGCTCTGGGGATCCGTCGTTATTGAGGTCGGCTATTTCTGCTCCGGTGATCGTGCCGTCGGCTTCGACAGTGATGACTTCATTGACTTCCTTGAGCCCTTTTGGAGTGATGGTGACTTGATTGAGAGAGCTATTGTTGGGGCATTGGATGTGAAAGCTGATGCCTTGTAGTTCGAGGGTTTTGTTGAAAGCTGAAGTTGCTGCGGCTTTTTCCTCTGGCTTTTTCACAGCCTCAAT
Organism: Verrucomicrobiota bacterium; assembly: GCA_024277195.1. Taxonomy (GTDB): domain Bacteria; phylum Verrucomicrobiota; class Verrucomicrobiia; order Verrucomicrobiales; family DEV007; genus JAADHD01. The sequence goes on from JAJRVS010000405.1 coordinate 21,573, forward strand.
AGGTTTTTCAGGTTTTGTTCCTTCAGCTTTGTCGCTCTTATCGGTTTTGGGATATTCAGCGGCATGTTTTTGATGCTCGGTTTTAGGCGATGCGGTATTTTCTGCAGCAGGGTTATCGGCTTTGGGGGGCGTGCAGGAACTCAGTAGGGCCAATGAAGTGGTGGTAAGGATGGTGGATAGTAAGGTGTTTTTCATAAAAGTTGAGTATTGTAGATGCTGTGTGACGTGGGTTAAATCGAAAGGAAGGCGCTGGCGATGGCAAAATAAATGATCATGCCGGTGATGTCCACCAGGGTGGTGATGGCAGGTGAGGCGACAACAGCGGGATCGAGGCGGGCGATGGTGGCGAGCAGGGGCAGGGCGGCTCCGATGATGGTGGAGGAGAGGATCTGGATGGTGAGGGAAAAACCGACTACAGCGGCAAAAGCGAGGGTAGAGAGTCCTTGATCGACTTGTTTGATGGGAAAAAAATGAATCTGGGCGGCGATGCAGATGCCAAGAACCAGTCCCAACAACATGCCGACGCGCATTTCTTTCCACACGGCACGGGAAAACTGGCCGGAGGAAAGTTCGCCTAGTGCCATGGAGCGAATGATCATGGTGGCGGACTGGGCGCCCGTATTGCCACCGGCGGCGACGATCATCGGCAGGTAGAGGGTGAGGATGAACGCGGAGTTCAGCTGCTCTTTGTAAGAGTGCAGGATCCAGCCCGAGGCGAGGGCGGTCAGGGCGAGGCCGAGGACCCACAGGAAGCGGCGTTTGAAGTGGGTGATTACGGGGATCTGCAGGTAGGCGATGTCGCCGCGTTCGCCACCGATACCGGAGGCTTTTTCGATGTCTTCGGTGGTTTCTTCTTCGAGAATGTCCATCGCGTCATCGTGGGTGATGACACCGAGCAGGTGGTCTTTTTTGTTAACCACGGGCAGGGCGACAAAGTCGTATTTCTGCATCATCTGGGCCGCTTCTTCCTGGTCGGTGTCGGCGGTGACGGTGATGGGATCACTGATCATAACGTCCTTGATCGGGCAGTCATGGGAATTGAAGGCCAGGTCGCGCAGGCGCAGTTTGCCGACGATGCGGTCCTTGGCATCGACGACGTAGATGCGCGACAGCACTTCGGTGGATTCTTTTTGGCTTTCGAGTTGTTGGATGGCCTGGCCTACGGTGAGGTTTTTTCTCAGTTTGGCAAAGGCGGTGGTCATGCGGCCACCGGCGGTGTTTTCGGGATATTCCAGTAGTTTTTCGAGCGCGGCTTTTTTGTCGCTCGATAACAAGTTGATGAATTTTTTACCTTCTTCGCCGGAGACCTCCTGAATCAAGTCGGCGAGTTCGTCATCGGGCAGGGCTTCAAGCACTTGGCGTTGATCGGCCGGATCTCGTTGATTCAGTGCTTGCTCGACATCAGAGGCGGGCAGGAACTCGATCAGGCGGCTGAGGGTGTCGGCGGGTAGCGAGGTGAGGATCAGGTCGCGGCGTTCGTCATCGAGCAGTTCGAGGCCGGTGGCGATGTCAGCGGGGTGCCCTTTTTCGCTAACCGCAATAATCTCCTGCACCGATCCACTTTCCAATGCGGCGGTGATTTCATCCGAGATTTGATCCTGCCATTGTTCGCTTGCCATGACTCTGCTCAACCTGTGTCTTGAGGCTTAAAAAACAAGGGGAATTTGCAGCTGGTGAGAGAAAAACAAGGGGGCTTCTGCGGGTAGGCAGGGGCAGGGTGCGCATATATTGAAGTGGATTCGTTCGCAAGTTGCTCTGATCGGTCAGGGATCGTAGCTAGGGCTTCTCAACGCTAGAAAAACGGGTAAGCTGACAGGGTTGGGTTTGCTTGATAATAGCCGTGGTTGGGGCTGACCAAGGCTCAGTTTGACTGGATTATTTATTATGAAAAATTTATCCGTTCTATTGGTATGGGTGTGCACCGTCACCGTGCTTTTTGCGCAGGACGCCAGTGATGAGGCAAAAACGGCGATCAAAAACGAAAAGGCTGATTGGAAAAAAGCGGAGAAGGGGCCTGTTGGTCTTTATCTTAAGCAAAGCGTGGGTGTGGTGGTGGAGGGCTTCGAGCCAAGTGATTATGGTCTGGGGGACAGTTATATCGATAAGCTGCTTCCTTATCCTGCCGGTGGTGATGGGGTGAGGACGCCTTTTGATCTGTGGCGATATGGAGGCAAGGCCGGCTCGTCTTTTGCTACACCGGTGCTGTCGATGCCGTGGGAGGATTGGCTGGCTTTTCACAAAAAGCAGAAACCTGAATTAATGAAGGCTGTCAGTGAATATATGCAGTCGAGGTATCAACTAGATGGCACGGTCATCCCTGGAAAAGTGATGTCCGGCGGGCGCAAAGCGATCATGGCTGGGCCGGTGGCTCGCTTGCCGGAGGGGCTTGATAGTTTTGAATCGCTCAACGACATGTCCGCGGAAGAAATCCGCAAAGCTGATTTTTTTGCTTACAAACCTTTGGCCCACCCTCTCCAGACCACGGCGCACATGGTTTTCCCCAATATGTGGGTCAAGGCGCATCCGGAGCATCAACGCTTCGATGTGGATCACGATTTTCCGGATGCTTATTTGCCGGAATTTCCTCCGCCGATGTTTCTCACCACGCACAAGGAAATGGGAGATGTGTCTGGAGGCAAGGAGATCACTCTGGGTAATTACTGGGATATATTCGAAGGCTTGTTGACGCCTGAGCAGATGGAGGGGCTGAAAGAACTGCTTCGCCCGACACCCACTACTTGGTTCAACCATACCCCTCATCGCGTTACCCTTGCACCCAGTGTGGGGGTCAGTTGTATGGACTGTCATGTGAACGGGCATACTAATGCGGCTTTTGAATTGGCACCTGATACACGCCCCAACCAATCTCGTTTACGGGTGGATACGCCGAGCATGCGAGGTAACTACAATATGATGCAACTGTCGTCGAAGCGCTCTATCCGCAGCATGGATCACTTTTCAGAGATCGAGGAATACTTCGATGGCGATCCGGGTATGATGCAGCATATTGGTCCTCGTGGGGTGCAGCGGTCGGTGTCCAACCGGATGGGGGATTTTAATGCCATCCTCGATTTTCCACCGACACCAAAACTGGGGCCGCTTGGCAAGCTTTTTCCAGAGAAGGCAACCGAGCAGGAATTGCGCGGGGAAAAGTTGTTTCACGGCAAGGCTAGTTGCGTCCAGTGTCACTATGGGCCAGCTTTCACCGACGACTATATGCATGACTTGCAGGTGGAGCGTTTTTATACCGGCCGTCCGGAGGGGCCGATCAAGACCTTTGCTTTGCGGGGGATCAAGGATTCACCACCTTATTTGCATGACGGGCGATGCCCGACGCTTCACGATGCGGTGGAGTTTTTCAACACGGTTCTCGAATTGAAGCTCAGCAAGCAGGAAAAGGAAGACCTGGTGGCTTTTCTTCTTTGTTTGTGACTAGCTGGTATTGCGCTGTTGCTCGAATTGTTCGCGCCAGTAATTGAGCCGTTCGCCGATGCGTTTCTCTAAACCGTGGGTGGTGGGTTCATAGTAAACCCGTCCTTCGGGTAGGTAGGCTTGCGGCACAAAGCCGTCTTTAAAGTCATGGGCGTAGGCGTAATTGGCTTCGCTTTTATTAGCGGCTCCGCCTTCGGTGGCCAGCTTCTTGCGGGTTTTGGTGCGCAGATGAACGGGCACGGCGAGGGTGCGGCCTTTGCCGATGTCGTGGGTGGCGGCGTTGATGGCGGCGTAGGCGCGGTTGCTTTTGGGTGCGGTGGCGATGTAAATGGCGGCGTGGGCGAGCGGAATGCGGGCTTCGGGCATGCCGATGAATTCGACGGCTTGTTGTGCGGCTACGGCGACTTGCAGCGCGTTGGAGTCGGCCATGCCGACGTCTTCACTGGCGGCGATGACGATACGGCGGGCGATGAAACGGATGTCTTCTCCGGCATAGAGCATTTTTGCCAGCCAGTAAATAGTGGCGTCGGGATCGCTGCCGCGCATGCTTTTGATAAAGGCGCTGATGGTATCGTAGTGGGCATCGCCATCGCCGTCGTAAACGACAGTTTTGCGCTGGATGGATTCTTCGACCACGGTCAGATCAATTTGGTAAGAACCTTGTTCGTCGGGTTCGGTGGTGAGGATGGCTAACTCCAGCGCGGTGAGCAGTTTGCGGGCGTCGCCGTCACACATCACAGCTAAGTGGGTAGCGGCGTCTGGGTGCAAATTGATATCGAGTCGACCAAGGCCGCGTTCGCGGTCTTTGAGGGTAGCACCGAGGATGGCGCGTAGGTCGTCTTCGTTTAAAGGTTCGAGTTGGAAGACCTGGGAGCGAGAGACCAGCGGGCTGTTGACGTAGAAGTAGGGGTTGTGGGTGGTGGCTCCGATGAAGCGCATGGTGCCGCGTTCGATGTGGGGTAACAGTACGTCTTGTTGGGATTTGTTGAAACGGTGAATCTCGTCGACAAAGAGAGTGGT
>JAJRVS010000406.1 GCA_024277195.1 Verrucomicrobiota bacterium
CGTCACCAAACAAGATATCCCTCCCAGCCGTCCGACTCACCACATGATAATAATTCGTCTGCCCCTCCGGCCCCAATAAAAACTCCCGTATTTTCCTCATAATCGATTCCCTTTCTGCTTGTGATTTCCCATCCTATCAGCCCCTGCATCAAAGACAACTTTTATTTTGCTTGGGGAACCTCCCCTAAAACTCCCAGTCGAACCAATCAGCCCCGGTTCCTCTACATCCCAGGCCGCATAAATAATTGTGCGCAATGGTCCTTGTCCAGCCTTGGCCAATTCTCCTACCGCTTTCGCCTCAGCCATCAGAGTGATCTGTCCCGATAGCGGATCGTTCGCGCCATGGTTCCATCCATCATGGTGGTTGCCACGAATCACCCACTCGTCCGGATACTTGCTGCCTTCCAGTTTGGCGATCACATTGTAAGCCGTGATCATTTCCCAATTGAACTTCACCTTGAGCCGCACCCGTGCCGGCCCCGGGCCAAAGTGATAGGTGATCGGCAGGGCGCCACGCCATTCCGGCGGCACGACCGCACCCCCCATCGCCGTCAACAAGGGCAGCGCATCGCGATGTGAAATCGGCAGCACAGGGATTTTTGTGATCGTAGGCGCTTTGTCAATCGCGAGACGCTTGGCGTCTTTCGTAGCGCCCACTCCAGGGGTCAAAACGTCACCTGGGTAGGTCGGCATATCCATCACCGATCCACGCTGAACGCCACTCTCATGTTTGAACGGCCCCTTAGGGTAGGCATCTCCCGCACCGTAGCCATCATCCGCCGGATCCGAATAAATGATCGTGCCGATCGCTCCCTTCTCACCCGCCAGCTTCGGCTTGATACCGCGCCACGACTTGCCGTATTTGGCAATCGCAATTTTCCCTTTCACACTGATGCCGTTGCGTTCAAGGATTTCGTAATCCTCGGGAATGCCGTAGTTCACAAAAACCAACTCTCCCTCGACTTCACCATCGACTGAGAAGGCATTGTAAGGTGGCAACAAATTATCCCGCACGGACGAGCTGGCATCTTCCTTCAGCGAATCCTCCCGCAAGGATGCTTTGAACTGGGTCGGCGCAATCAATTCCAACTTTAAAGGGGTAACTTTAAAGGGGTCACACCCCCAATCATTAACAAGGTATTTGCTTTTTTAGCTCCCTGCCCTTTCGTTACCGAACTGGGGTTGGAGGGGGTCAATGCCTAGCAGTAAGTAAATACCTAGCAGTTGCCTATGGATTTTATCAGGATACTTTTAAGTGGTGTATTGTTGCTATTAGCTCTTGCCGTTTTTTTTCGTTTGGTTCGCGCCTATTTGGAACATAAGCAGGAGAAAAATCGCCGTCAGCAAGGAAGTCGCCGACTGATCTTAAAAGATGAATCGGATGAGTTGGGCTGTCTGTTGCCTGGCTTAACGATGATAGGGCTAATTTTGATCTACGGCGGATTATTTCCACCCCTTGATTTTCAACAGTCAGCTTCACCAATTTGGGGGGCATGGCTATATAGTGCTGCGCTTTTGTGGTGTCTTCATCGAATTGTTCGTTGGGCTTTCGGTTCAAGCAAAAATAACGCGTCAATTTATTTGGTGTTGGATCAAGCGGGCATACGTAATATTCAGCAGGGCAAAGCGATCACCGATATTTGCTGGTTAAATCCCTGGAAATTAAAACAATATGCATATGCTCAAGCTAAACGCAGTTCACAATTCCATGAGAACATTGTTGAGCATGCTTTGTTGCTGGAGCTCAGTCAAAAAGGCAAGCGGTTGCTGTTTCGATTTGAATCGACGGGGGAAGAGGTGGGTGGATTGCCTGAATTTGAGCGCAAGCACGTGCCATATCAAATCCCGAATGGAAATCAATGGCTAAAAGTGGAGATAATGCGTCGAGCAGGTATTGATGGCGACCAACAGATGTCGGAATCGAGCTCATTTGATCAATTGCCTGCAGACCCCGCGCTAATGAAAGCGTTTGATTTTAATCAGCAAGATTTGTTGCGAAATCGGCAGGGAATGTGCCCTGCAAGGCAGGTTTCAAGTGATCTGCATTCTTCCGGTGGTAATACGATCGGTTTTTTTGTGGTGATGTTGGTGTTTGCCGGATTGTCTGCACAACAAATATGGGAGGCTGCTGCTGGTGGATCGGCGAACTCTGATGGTTATATTCTCGGTGGGTTCTTATTGTTTCTGGCATTATTTTGCCTGTCGATAGGGATGGCGGCTTTCGATGAATATCGCAATGGGTATCACATCAAACGAGTGCAAGGAAAAATTACGCTAGAGCGTTATGAGGGAAGTGGGCAATGTTGGTTACGAATAGGCACGACAGGCATCCCGGTATCGGCTGCACAATATGCCTTATTTGAAGATAAGGCTCATTATACCGCATATTTTATCGATCCGTTATTGAGCAATAGGATTTTGGTGTCTATCGAAAAAGAAGCGAAGCATCGGTAGCTTACTGCTACTGCTAGATTTCTTCGTCCCCGCTCCACCATTCATGTGATGGCGGATCCGGGCGATCAATCCAGCGCAACTCCGGCGGCATATCAAGTGGCTCCATGGTTTGATTCGCGCGCGCCGCCTGGCGAGCTCTCCCTGCGGGCTTCGGCTCCGCCTCCGTCCAAAACGCTTCCGCCCCTCAGCGTTTTCCGATGTCGTAAGGCGGAGTCGGTGGTGGCGGTAAACCAGTCACCCCCTCCCACAAACCGTGAAGGCGCAGAAAAAATTGCACCTCCTCGCGCCGGATCAGTGTGCCGACCACTTTCATCGTCCCCTTGCAACAGGGACAGATCAGCGGATCATCACCCCAGATCCTCATAATGAGATCCCTCCACAACGGACGCAAGGCACGAGCGCTTTTGGCTGACGGAGGGGGCAACACAAAAAGCATGAGCTGCATCGGTTGTGCACCGCTCTGGTTCATGCCATCCCCAGCTTCACGCAAAACCAGACGCGGACGCCCCAACCGGGCATCCATTCCCCGCCGTTTGTTGGAATAGAGTCCGTAATATCTGATCGTCTGCTGGCCTTTGGGCGGAATGTGTTGCACTGCGGCGGGCAGAAAGTCCCTGGCTGTGAATATCTGGTAGTTGCGCTTAGTGCGCCAGCTACGGCTGGAACGGTAGATCACTTTCCCTGTCGTTTCGTTCCAAGTTATTTTCTCCAGTGAGAAAGGCGCTCTTAGCAAATATTGATTCGCTTCGCTCACCCTTCGGGCAGCCTTGCAGGCTGTCTATCTCCGCTTCGCTCCGGTTCAGCCAGCCTTCTGCGCCCCTCCAGATCATCCGAAGCGATGGGTTTATCCTCGGCGTCGAGGCTGAAGCCACTGTGTTTCCAATCAAGCAGTTGACTGGCTTTCTTTTCGCTGATGAGCTTTTCGCGATGTAGCATTTCAATGAAGCGATGACGGAAGAGCTCGGCTAGCGGCTCGATGCTTTGATTCGCCCGCCCCGCCCGGCGGGCTCCGGCTCCGCCTCCGTCCAAAACGCCTCCGCCCCTCGGCGTTTTTCCACTGGCATGAGGTCAAAGCGGCCCTCTTTATCCACCAGACCTGCAGCGGCCAACACGTGTAAATGGGGGTGGAATACCAGGTAATCCCCAAAGGTCTGCACACCCGCTATCGCGGCAAGTTGTCCATTCGAAAGATCCAGACGAGGGTTTAAAGGGGTCACACCCCCATCCATTAACAGATGGGTGTGGAAAAGTTGCTCCATAAACTCTCGTTCTACGTATGGTGAAACTCTTGTGTTTAAGCTCTCAGAGCTCGAATTCGTCTGGATTAAATTTCGGCACACTTGCTCTTAAAATGCATAAAAAGTGCTTTTATCGCCATTAAAACGTTGACTGGGTATGCGAGGTCGCGAAATTTTTTATGGCTTATTCAAACATAGAAAACGACGACACAGTTAACAGTAAATTCTTCTCTCCTCTTCACGAGTCTTATCTGCACTCGGAACACCAATACCATTGTAAAGGCATCTCCGATATGGATTTTGCGTGCCTAGGTATTTTGCGTTGCATCACTACTTCAAAAAGTGGTCACGAGTTCCTTCAAATTCATGGACTGGAAACTGATGAGCATTATGACCCCAGTCACTTCTTTAAGGCTTTAAAAAGTAAGCGTCGCCTTGCCAATCTCAAATCGTTGAACCAGCAATTAAATCAGATCACGCACCAGCAGTTGCCTGATGCTTTCGCCTATTGCCCAGAACTGGAGGGGTTTGATATTTACGCAGGAGATGGGCACTATCTCCAGGCTGCTAGTTTTGATGAAAAAAAACGCGGCACCAAATGGGCAGTTGGGCATTTTTTTCGCCTCAATTTACGCAATCATCACCTTGACTACATTGCTCTTGAAAAACCTGATCAGGGTAAGGTGAAAAAACATGACGCCAAAATCCTTCAAGAAGCTTCTGCCGAACTTCTTCGCAATGGTGCGCCTAAGGGGCGCAAGGTCATTTACGCCTGGGACAGAGCTGGCATTGATTATAGTCATTGGGCTAAGCGCAAGAATAACAATGGCATTTACTTCATCAGTGTAGAAAAGAAAAATAGTGCTACCGAGCAAATAAGCGACAACCTATTCGATGCGCAAGACCCGCGCAATGAAGGCATTATTCAGGATGTGTATATTGGAGCAGGCGGGCATCAAATGCGGCGTATAGTTTATCAAGATCCCAGAAATGGCAAAACCTACACCTACATCACCAATGAATTAACTTTGCCCGCTTTTGCTCTGGTGCTCATTTACAAACATCGCTGGGACATTGAAAAGGTATTTTATCAGCTCAAGAGTAAATTTATGGAGCGTAAGAGTTGGGCAAGCTCGCTGGCAGCCAAAGAAGCACAGGCGACCTTTGAATGTTTGGTGCACAATCTATGTGTGCTTATAGAAAACCAGATTATCAGCAAGGAGGACATGCGAGACCGAGTTGAAGAGAAAAAAGAAAAGGGCGAGCCAAAAATCGAACCAATAAAGAGGGTAAAGTTATGAAGGAGGCGAGCAACCACATCAATGGAGCCATCGTGAGAGCCACCCACCGCACGCAGAGATTTATCCGTTGGTTGCGCAATCAGGTGTATAAATATCTTCCCTGGCGCGAATCCTTGGACTTATTAGCTATCTGCTGGGGCGAAAAAACGACCTAGTTTTCCGCACCCATCCATTAACATTCTTGAGTCGCCCTGAACCCCTTATAACTAAGGAATAAGATGGATAAACCAGATTACTTGCAACACATCCGAAAATGGTGACGCGCCGGTGACGCGCCAGATTAACCCGTTTCACCCGCCCGCTTTCGCTTTAGGCCAAGCGCGCTTCGATGTCCTGCTCCAGCCACGACCACAAACCTATCAAAGATCCGCCCACCGCATCTTTGATAGCTGGCAAATCAGCCGCATCAAAGGTCTTCCCCTGAGCCGGCAACTGTTTACCGTAGAGGTAGTATTTGATCTTCGGCTCGGTGCCTGAAGGGCGCACCGCAAAGGATCGCCCGTCTTCCAATTTAACGATCAGCATGTTTTCCTTCGGCAAAGTATCGCCTTCGACGTCCTGAATTTGCTGGGTGGCAAAATCGAGCACTTCGCTGACAGACGACCCGTCCACTTCTTGCGGCGGGTTGCTGCTGTAAGACTTCGCCAGGCTTTGGATTTTGCCCGCGCCTTCCGCACCTTCCATCACCACCGAGTGTAGTTGCTCTTGAAAATAACCATACTGCAAATACATCTGATCCAGCAGTTGCGCAATTCCCAATCCTTGAGATTTGGCGTAAACGGCCAACTCGGCAAACATCACCACCGCACCATTGCCGTCCTTGTCACGCACCACGTCCGAACCGAGGTAACCGTAACTTTCCTCTCCACCAAAAACAAAAAACGACGAGTGCTGCAGACGTAAATCGCGCGTTTCCAGCTCGGTCAAATCCTGGTAATTGCCACGCAAGTCAGCAGGAATCTGTTTTTCATACTTGCCCAGTTTTTCGCCAATGTACTTGAAGCCCGTCAGGGTATCGACACAACGAATACCAAAAGCATCCGCGATGACTTCCTGTAAACCGGTAGTGACAAAAGTTTTCACCAGCACCGCATTTTTACGATTTTCTTCATTGAGCACCCCTTGTTCAAAAAACGTTTTGATCCGGTACCAGCCCATCAGTGATCCAATCTGATTGCCGGTCAGCAATTTCATCTCATCACCGTCGCGCACCGCCACGCCCATGCGGTCGCAGTCCGGATCGGTCGCGATCACCAGATCCGCGCCATCCCTTTGAGCCTGTTCAACACCCATTGCCAAGGCAGGCGCATTTTCCGGGTTAGGCGAATCCACCGTCGGGAAACGTCCGTCCTCGATATCCTGCTCCGCCACCGTATCACAATCAAAACCCAAACGCCGCAGCATCGCCGGCGCGATCCGGCCCCCGGTGCCGTGCAAATTCGTAAACACAATTTTCAGTGAATCTTCACTCGCCACTTTTTGTGGATCAAGCAACAGCGTCTCCAGCGTGTCCATGTAAGCGGCGTCAATTTCTTCACCCACTTCCGTGACCTTGCCCAACTCATCCTCTGACAACGAAGGCTCGTCGCCCTCCGTGACCGCATTCACCTGGGCAATGATATTGCTCGCATGTGGCTCGACCACTTGCGCGCCATCATTCCAATAAACCTTATAACCACTGTCATGCGGTGGATTGTGACTGGCGGTCAGCACGACCCCTCCGGAAGCATTCAGATGACGCACAGCAAAAGACAATTCTGGCGTCGAACGTGGGGCGGTGAACAAATACACATCCACCCCGTTTTCATTCGCCACTTTGGCCACATGAGCGGCAAATTCCTCGGCAAAATGGCGTGTGTCATGAGCGATGACAATAGATGTCCTGCCGCCGCCGTTTTTTTCCTGAGCTGCTTTCAAACAGCGCACATACCCCGCCGTCGCGCGTTTTAAATTATAAAAATTCAGCGCATTAGTGCCGACACAGGGAAACTCTGGACGATCGAGGGCTTGAAGAGTGCCACGCTCCGCAGCAGTTACGATTTTACCGATACTACGTCCCCGCAGACCACCAGTGCCGAATTTCAGCGTTTGATAAAAACGATCATTCAACTCCGACCACTGCTTTTGATCGACCAGCTCGCTCACACTGTCGTGATAAAGCGGTAAATCACTCGAAGCCAGCAAATGACGGATATTCTCCGCGCTGGCTGATAAAAGTTGGCCGTCGGCAACGGCTTGGTCGATAGTCTGGCTAAGTTCGGCTGTCATTTCGTTTGCATTGTAGTTCTTCGCTGTGAGAATTCAATGCAAACGAAATGAACGAATGGGAATCTCAACTGAATCGCATGCCCAACGCCCACACCACCGCTGGGCGTGTCCTGCATGGCACGGCAATCGAACGCGACGATGTGCGCATCGATCAATACGACGGCCACTGGGTGGTGCAGACCCGCGGCGGCGACTTTCCCGATGAACTGCGCGGACTCTGCCCCCGACTCGCTCGCTCCCTGTGGTGGAAACGGCTCGATAAAACCTCGAAAACTGCCCCCGAATGGATCGAAGGAGAGAAGTTGGATCAAAAATTCCTGATAGCGGAAAATGACGCACGTTACCTGATCGATTTCCAAGCTGGCTACTCTCAAGGCCTGTTTCTTGATCAACGACTCAATCGTGAAGAGCTGACCCGCCGAATCCAACCGGAAGACCGCATCCTCAATTGTTTTGCCTACACTTGCTCCTTCTCTGTCGTCGCCGCGCGTGCCGGCGCCACCACCACCAGCATGGATTTGTCCGGACCTTATCTGGACTGGGGTAAGAAAAATTTCCACGCCAACCAACTCGATCCCGATGATCACTACTTCTGCAAAGGTGACGTGATGGATTGGCTCAAGCGTTTTGCCAAACAAGGCCGCCGCTTTGCTGGCATCATCCTCGATCCACCAACTTTTTCCCGTAATGGGAAAAAAGTTTTCAAAGTCGAAAAAAACTACGCCGAACTGGTTCAGCTCGCGACCAGCATCTTAAATCAAGACGGTGGCTGGTTGCTGTGTTCTACTAATCACCACACCTTGCAAGAATGGAGTTTCGAAAGCATGCTCTACGAAGGCGTCGATCTCGCCGGACGGGAACTGATCCAATCCAAAGCCGGCAAAATGCCGCCGGAATTCCGTGGTGACGATTATTTGAAATCCTTCTGGCTTGATGTTGAATAGAGTTTATCTCATAAACAAAGCAAGCACCTCGCTCGCCCTACAAAATTGCGACCATGTCTTTTATTTCCTACCACCAGAAAAATTTCAAATCGGCGATCAAAAAATTGTCGCGCCGCTCCCAACCCCTTGCCGAAGTGGAGCGCACCGTGCAACAAGTCATCGCCGAGGTCAAAAAAGGCGGAGACAAAGCCCTGCTGGCGCTAGGTAAAAAATTCGACCAAGTGGATTTCCGCAAAGGCAGCGATCTGAAAGTCAGTGCTGCCGAACTCAAAAACTCGGCCGCAGCTCTAAGCGGCAAGGAAAAGCGCGCCATCGCCGCTTCGCGCAAAAACGCGACCTTCTTTGCCAAACGCAGTCTGCGCAAAAACTGGAGTGCCAAAAATGCGCAGGGCGCTCAAGTCGGCGAAGTTTTCCAACCTTTCGAACGGGTCGGCGTTTATGTTCCCGGTGGCACCGCACCACTGGTCTCCACCGTCAACATGACCGTGGCGCTCGCCAAGGCCGCAGGCGTTCCCGAGATTGTCGTCTGCACCCCTCCCGGCCCCGACGGATCGATCAATCCCGCATTGCTCTTTGCCCTGCAACAAGCCGGCGCGACCGAAGTTTATAAAGTCGGCGGTGCCCAGGCTCTAGCCGCCCTAGCCATCGGCACCCGCACCATCGCCCCCGTCGCCAAAGTTTTTGGCCCCGGCAACTCCTACGTAGTCGAGGCCAAACGTCAACTCTTCGGCCTCGTCGCCGTGGATCTGCTACCCGGCCCCAGTGAAATCCTGGTGCTCTGTGACAGCTCGGCCAAACCCGCCTGGATCGCCACCGACCTACTCGCTCAAGCCGAACACGGAGCCGACAGCCTAATGGTTCTCGTCAGTGATAGTGAAAAAACTCTAACAGCCGTGCAGACAGAAGTAGTCAAACAGGCCGCCACGCTTAGTCGCCAGAAACCCCTGCAGGCAGTGATCAAAAAAGGATCTACTTACGTGTTAGTCGAAAACATGAGGGCCGGAGTTCAAATCTGCAATGACTTTGCACCCGAACACGTTTTGCTGATTTCCCGCAAAGAAAAAAGCCTAATCCCAAAAATCAAAACCGCTGGTGCTATATTTCTCGGTAACTACTCACCGGTAGCCGTCGGCGATTTTCTCGCCGGCCCCAGTCACGAACTTCCCACCGGTGGTGCCGGAAAATCTTTCCCCGGCCTCACCGTCGATCAGTTCCAACGCCGTACCAGCATCGTCAAACTCGACCGCGCCTCAATGGAAAAATCCGCCCCGATCGTCGAAGTGTTCGCTCAAATGGAAGGCCTCGACGCCCACGGCCGTTCCGCCTCGATCCGCTTGGAGAAATAGATAGCTCTTACAAACAAGGCGTCGCTTTATAATAGCCGCTGCATTCCCAATGAGGGATAATCTCTCATTGTTAAGATTAATGCAGAAAGGTTAAAAATGATTAAAGCATGCAATTTGATTCACCACTACGGCGTTCGCCCTATTCTTCGCAACGTCAGCCTGGAAGTCGGACAAGGTGAACTGGTGGTTCTGATGGGAGCCAATGGCTGCGGGAAAAGCACTCTGCTTGGCACCATGGCCGGCTTGCTCTGGCCGATTGAAGGCCACGTCGAGATTGATGGCCTGCAACGCCGCAGCTGTGTGGAAGCTGAGATCGCGATCCGCAAAAAAATGGCCTATTTGCCCGATCACCCATGGTTGACCCTCGCTAGAACAGGACGAGAATATCTCATGGCCGTCGGACAAATTTACGACCTGCCCACAGCACACATCATGGATCACATGGAACGCCTGCTGGAGTTGTTTCATCTCACCGACAAAGGAGACTCGACCATGCAATCCTACTCCAATGGGCAGCAGAAAAAAATTGCTATCGCCGCCACCCTGATCACTGAAGCTCCCATATTATTGCTCGACGAACCCTTCACCGGCGGCCTCGACCCCTCCGCCATTTTGGCACTGAAGAATGTTTTGGGAAGCCTGGCGCAGAGAGAGGATACCACCGTAGTAATGGCTTCCCAATTGCCCGAAATAGCAGCAGCCACCGCTCACCGAATAGCTGTTATTCAAGACGGGGTAATTTTACATTATGACAGTCCAACCGATTTAATAAAATCGCAGAACTCAGAAAATCTCGAAACCGCATTGAATGATATACTCAACCCTGAAACCAAAAATCTCCTAAAAGCTTACTTTAAAGGAAAGGAACTCTCTAAATGAAAAATACCTTAATGAAGTATTTCATTTGGCTATTCATCACCTTAGCTGCCCATGAGGCTACTCCTCAAGATTTTTTCGCCACAGGCATAGTGCTCGCCATGCCCTTACTCTTTATCCCGTATTTTTCCTGGGTGATCATCCCTGTATTTTTCATCTGTGCAATGATCACCATTCATGCTCAAAAACAAAACTGGAAACTCTGGGTAGGCTTGGATGGAGATCTGCACAAAACCACAAAAATCACAGGCAAAAAAGAACAAGTAGGTTGGCCTTTTTGCACCATCGTCGAGGTCACCAATGAGGAAATATCGAGCAATAACAAATTGCTCAATCTTCTCTTGAGCTGCTGGGTCTTTATCTGGACCTTCACCCTCATCCGCCTAATTCCTGTCGAAGAGATTACGCAAATACTTAAATTCTGGTATGTCCCTGTTTTTTTCTTCGCCTTGAGCCACAGAGCTGCATACAGCACCATAGGCACAGCCCCCATCAGTTTGCTGGGCCGACTCAAATCGCGAAGATTCATTATCCCCGGTTATGATAAAGTTTATCTCGCCCCTGCTTTTTCCATCCTTGCCGGAGGCATCGTTTACCTACTCGTTTCTAGCCTTAGCGGCATCCACGCCCTCGCCGAAAGCCTCTCAATCTCCACCAGCCTGTATATAATCCTCTCGACAGGCACAAGCATGCGTGAATGGGCCTACACCGGTCAATACCAAGCCCATCGTCCTGCTTCCCCCCTCTCCGCCACAAATAAAATAAGCCTTCCTCGCTGACTCCTGACTCTCTAATCATTCGACCAAATACTCAATAAACTCTACTAAGCCCATTGCGCTAACTGACTCTGATAAGGGGTAAGCCTCTCCTTGCGGTATAACAAAATACCCTCTTGTCGCATTCAGCGTTTTCATGCTTTCCAAATAAGCAGGGCTGAGCTTAGGAGATAAAGTGCGTTTTATTTCGATTGCTAAAATTTCTCCACCAGGAGTCTCTACCACCAAATCCACCTCCGCTCCCGCGTGGGTTCTATAATGACTGCAAAGATAGCCCTTTGGAAGCCTGGTGATAACTTGCTCCAAACAATACCCCTCCCACGAATGCCCACATAGAGGATGTCCGAGCAATTGCTCCAAATTGTGCAACCCCGCAAGCGAATGAAGAATACCCGTATCGCGCCAATAGATCTTTGCAGATTTCACCAAACGTTTTCCTGCGTTCTTACTCCATGCAGGCAAACTTCGCACAAGAAACAAAGCCTCTAACATATTAAGATAATGTCTGGCCGTTTTGCCATCAATTCCTAATGAGCCTGCCATTTTACTCAGATTGACCGGACTACCTTGTTGATGAACCAGCATGGAGCAGAAGCGTCGTAAAAGCAGAGGGTCAGCAGTGATTCCCGATTGAGGAAGATAGCGCTCGACATAGCTGGTAATGAAATCCTCACACCATTGATTGGAGACCTCATCATCAACAGCTAAATAACTATCAGGGTAACCCCCTCGAAACCAATGTTTCTCCATCACAATTTGCCCATCACCCAATTCACTAATATTCAGCGGGTGAAGTTCAAGGTAGCTGATACGCCCAGCCAACGTTTCCGAACTCTGTTGAATAAGTTCTGGAGATGCCGAACCTAAAATCAAAAATTGAGCCGCTTTCTCTCCCGCTCGCCGCCGTTCATCAACCAAGCTGCGCAACACAGGGAATAATTCTGGTATTCTCTGAATTTCGTCCAGAATGACCAAGTGCTCAGAAAATTTACTTAGGTATAACTCCGGATCAGCCAATTTGGCGACATGCGAGGGTCTCTCAAGATCCAAATAGTGGATAGGCTTTTCTATTTCCAAAGCCCTCGCCAAAGTTGTTTTGCCAACTTGCCGAGATCCAAGTAAGGCCACCACCGGCACCTGTAATACTCGCTCATGTAGGGTAGATGTTAATTGCCTGACAATCATTTGCCTTGAAAATAAGGAATCTATTCCCAAATTTCAAGGCAAACCTGAGATACTTCTACCTTACCTAGCCATTCACCCCTCCACCACAAGTGAAATAAACCTTTCTCACAGTGCCGCTTCGCGCGCTTTCACTCCTCACCAAAATCAAGATCTCGGCGCAGGGAAGCTGCCTAGAATTCTAACGGTTTTCCCACTTTCCGTCAGCAACGCCACCGCCTTCTCGATATTCTCTGCCGTCTGATGCCCTTGCAGCTCCACAAAAACGCAGGACGGTTTTCCTGGCTGCGTTTCCTGGCGGCCATCGATCTGGGTCAGCGTCAGCTCCAGATCCGCGAAAACTTTCATCGAAGCAGACAAAACCTCTCCCGCTTCGCCATGAATCAAGAGCGCCGTGATATCATTCCCCGTCGGTGGGCATGAATTATGGCACAAAACCAAAAATCGGGTCGCCGCTGATGAAGCATCGTGGTCACCTAACAAAGTAACCTGAGCGCAAATCTGTAAACTCGAATCAACAAAATAATCCAGCGTGCGGCTCACTTCGCCGTCGGTGGAATTGCCAATCGGCACCACTCCATAATCCGCGTGGCGACTAGCGACTTTCTCAAACACATCCGCCAAGCTCGCCTGTGGCACGTATTCAACGCTGGCACCAAACTTATTCCTCGCCGCCTGATGAGTCCACGTGCCTTCCGGTCCGAGATAAGCAATTTTCAGATTTTCCTCCAAAGCCAAAGCCGCCGACATGATCTCGCGATAAATCGCACGAATCGATTTTTCCGGCAGCCGTCCCTGACTCTTTTTCACCAAAGCTTGCAAAAGTTTTTCCTCCCGCTCGGGCGCGTAGATCTCCAAGCCGTTTTCCTTTTTGATCTCACCCACCCCGTGCACCAGATCGGCTCGTTCATTCAACAGCTCTAACAAACGCGTATCCACCGCGTCGATTTCCACCCGCAGCTCGTCGAGCGTCTTGCCTGTGCTTCCAGCTTGTTTCATTTTTCCCCAATGCCCCGGATTATTCCTCTTCGCCAGCCGCTTTGGCCAATTCTTCTTCCTCCGTCACCACTCCCTCTTCTTCTGCAAGGTCCTGCTCAGTCACTTCGGTTTCGACTTCATCACTTTCTTCTTCCGGTGCTGCCTCGTCCCCAGTTGCTGGCTGGCCCTCCTGCGCACTCTCCTCTGCCCCCTCAGCATCATTATCCCCCGCTTGCGCGCCAAGTGAAAGTTGTTCATCTGCCTCGCTCTCACCCTCCAGTGCCAAGTCAGCCGTCGGCAATTCCACCCGCTTCAGCTCGCTGGAGTTCGGCAAGTCGTCAATATTCTTAATCCCAAAATGCTCAAGGAAGGTCTCCGAAGTTTCATACAGCAGCGGTTTGCCCGGCAACTCCGCCCTTCCGGCTATTTTGACCAAACCCTTGTCGATGATCTTGTTCAACACTCCGTCCACACTCACCCCGCGTACCGCCTCGATGTCTGCCTTGGTGATCGGTTGACGGTAGGCGATGATGGCCAGAGTCTCCATCGCCGGACCGCTGAAACGCTCCGGTTTCACCTCTGGCATCAGGCTGCGAATGTAAGGCGCATAATCCGTGCGGGTATAAAATCGCCAACCACTGGGGCCTTCCTGCAGATGCATCGGGCGTCCGGTCGCATTGTAGGTTTCATTGATCTCATCAATGATTTCGTAAATCTGCTTGGCCGAGATTTTTTGCAACACTTCCGGATCAGTTTCCGTTGGTTCCTTGACCTTTTGTTTTTTCGCCCGCCCCTTTTTCTTGGGCGCTGGCGTTTCCTCGGCATAGTTATCCACTTCCGCCTCAGCGAGCAAGGCCGCCGCCTCTGCTTCCGCAGCCAGAGCCGCTTTTGCGGTACGCCGCAAAGCACGCGCGACATCCTGAGCCGTCACCGGATCCGGCGAGGCAAAAATGATGGCTTCAACTATCTGAACTAAATCCATATAAAAATCCAGGTTGTGGTGACAATCTCGATGCTAGCACGGTTACAGATTCTCGTTGCGATGCAACTCGATATCGCCAAGCCGCCCGTCTTGGCGAACGGTGAAATGGTTAAGCTTCATCAACTCCAACATCGCCAAAAAGGTAACAATCACCTCTGCTTTGGTGGTTGCATCCTCAAACATCGTCGAAAATTGAATACTGCCGCCCGGCGGCACCGTTTTCAGC
>JAJRVS010000407.1 GCA_024277195.1 Verrucomicrobiota bacterium
ATACATCGATCACCGATTGGGTGTTCTTTTTCCGATGACGAGCCTGCTCCAGATCCGATGCGGTCACCGTTCCGTTTTCTTCAAGCAATTCGAGCAAAAAATCTTCGTTCGCGTACAAAAGTCTTTATGGTTGGATTCAAACCCCCTTTTCCGTTGAGAAAAGGGGTTCATTCACATTCTAATGAGAATTGGGCCTGCAACTCCAGCAAAAAATCACCTCAAGGCAAAATAAATTGCGTTTAAGGCAATAAAGCATCCCAATCGGCCTCTTTGAAGCCCACCACTCCTGAATCTGCGCTCAGCAAAAACGGGCGTTTGACCAAATTGCCGTTTTTAGTCAACAAATCGATCGCCTCCGTTTCACTCATCGACGGTAACCGATTTTTCATATCCAAGGCCCTATAATCCTGTCCCGAGGTGTTAAACAACCTGCGCAGCTCCCCATTGTAAACCGCCAGCATCTTTTTTAATTCCGCTTTGCCGGGTGGCTGCTCGCGAATCGGAACGGCTTCGATCTCCAGCCCCTTGGATTCCAGATATTTTACCGCCTTGCGACAAGTCCCGCAGTTTTTGTAAGTGTAGAGTTTCATCATTTGAAGGCCATTACCAAGCCATCAAAAAGTATTTCATGCCATCTTAAATTATTTCTGAATCTCAACGCTGTCTATTTCACTGTCGATGAGGTGACAAAATATCCTCACTATCTGGCTCTCGCCGCCGGTGAGCACAGCGAACAAACTTTCTGCGACTGGTTACGCTCGGTCACGGAAGCGGTTCCCGCTTGAGCGACACCATCAGTTCGGATGACAAAAAAAGGGCGGCTCGCAAGCCGCCCTTTGTTGTGAATCTAGTCGCAAGCGACTAATCAAAATCACATGCCAGGCTCTGCCTCATGTGCTTTGTCAGCCCCATCCAGAACAATCGGCTTATAGCCTCCTTTGGATTTAAAATACAAAACCAATACCAAATAACACCCCAACATAAATAGAGGAAACGCCGCAATCTTCGACAACGACCATTTGGGACTCAAAGCTTTAGTCGACTCAATGACTTTGCTCACATCCTCTTTCTTTGATTTATCAGAAATACCATCTACCGCAGCTGTTATTTTGTCATAATCAGCCACAAAATATGCTCCAAACAATCCTGCCTTTTCCGTAACAGCACTCAATTCATGTTTATCCCCTTCAGTTGCGACAATGCTTGGGACATTCTCACGAATTAATTCATTTTCGGCTAACTTCTGCCTTTCCGTATCAACTTGAAAAATACCCAACAAAGGAAACCCAATGGCTCCGGCCGCAAGCATTCCAATTCCGGAAATTGCGTTGAGCGTCAAAGCACCGCCTTTAGGGGTTTGTTCAGCAACCACCCCCAGAGTAGTGGGCCAAAAGAAAGTCTTACCAATTCCGTATAAAGTGGCAGCTCCTACCAGCGCCGCTTGTTCTGCCACACTGAGCCAAGTAAGTCCAATCGTCGCAAGAACTGCGCTAAACAACAGTAACCCCAGTGGAGAAACCGCTTTAACAATTGGTCCCGCAAAAAACCTCAAGACCAACATGATCGACGATGTATAAACCAAAACCCAACCTGGGTGAAAGTTGGATTTTTTAGCAAACTCTTCAAGTGCAGCCGTAATCCAACCATCCGTCCCAATCTCGGTAATTGCCAATGGCATCATGATTATGATCATAAACGCCATAATTCCGCGTCCGAACGACTTAGTATAAACTCCCATAGCAACAGCTGAGACAACACCCACCACAACAGCAATTATCCAAGCAACTCTGAAGCTGGCCTCTACAAGCCCAGCTTCTTTCAAGAACACCACAACTTGAAGACCCAATAAAGTTCCTGCCACCATTGCTCCAAAAGCACCAAATTCAGCAAGCATTTCTCGATAGGATACTCCAGATGACACCCTTTCACTAACCGGGAACTGTTTGCCAATCAGCATAACAAAATACACAACTGCAGGCACGGCGATCAATCCGACCTTCATAAACCATGGAGCAGACCCCATGAATATGACTATCATCCCAGTAATAACCAACCCACCAGGCCATCCTGCGTGAAGAATGTTCAACCACTTGGTCTTATCCTTACTGAACATGGTTGCTACCACCGGATTGATAAAAGCTTCTACCGAACCGTTGCCCAAAGCAAGAATCAAGCTCCCCACTACCAACATGATATACGCGGTATGAGTATCTCCTCCTTTTGATACAAAATAAGCACCTACTCCCAAAGCAGCCCAAATCAAATGACCTGCAAAGGCGACAACCATCGCTGTTTTATACCCAATTTTATCGATAAACAAACTGAATAAAATGATACTCACCGCAAAAGGCCATATACCAATTCCTCCAAGTATTCCTAACTGAGCTGCATCTAGATTAAATTCAGCACCCCATTCAGGCAAGAGAAATAGCCTGCCCACAAATCCGAATCCGGTTGTGATCAGTGCAATAAAACAGCCCCAGAACAGGCTCATTGAGGGTTTATTTGTTGTATCAGTCATCAATATATCTTTTTGGTTTCTTAAATCATCGCCGACCCGGATCAAGCCGCTTCAGCCACGCCATGATAACATGGAGAGCTCCCCATTTACCAGATCCTAACAAATCAGCAAGCATAAAATGCCCACCCTGACTGGCGCATTCGAGCTATTCACCTTGCGCCTTGCCTTTTTTCTGCCGCCTTTTTTGACCTCCAGCCTTTTCAGCCGCCCCCTTGTTTCCATGCGGTTCCGCACTTTTTTCGGCCTTGTTATCGTCTCCGCTATCTTCACTCGCTCCCGTTTTCTTCACCCAGCGATAAGTCCCCGCCTCCGCCCCTTCCAACTGGATCCATTCACCGGGAAAAGATTTACGCTGCCAATGTTGCCAATGAATCTTCTTCACCTCCCCAAGCGCGATTCCTTTTTCCGCCGCTTCCGCTTTCATCAAAAAATTCCTGTCTTGGTTTTCCTCGTCCACGGTTTTTTTAACGTACATCCCATACTCTCCCGCCGGCAGACTACGGACAGATAACAAAGCCTGACTGTCCTCCCCCACCAAACGGTTGTTTTTCAATTTCTGCACTTCCTCCATGCGATTGCGACGCCGCTCCATCACCGTCTGAAAATCTTCCTGCTTGGCCTTCACAACAGCCGCATTCTGATCTCCGTGCTGGTAAACATGCACCTCCATACTCACGTCCACCTGAATCGGTTCATCGGTACCCACATTGACATCAAAAGGACGCCCACAGCTCACGCAAGCAACCGCTGCCACGATCAACAATCCAACTTTCACATTGTGAGGATACTCTCCCATTCCTTTTAACTTCTATCGTTTAACTTTTAACTTCACGGATTGGACGATAAGGCTTCATCTTTTTCCGCCTTCTCTTTTCCTTCTCTCCAATCATGCAAATGCAAATTAAAAACTCGCGACCCGGTCGGCCCTCTTAAATCCAATTTGATTTTACCATGCCGATTGATCATGTCTATTCTGCCCTGCGCCTTGTCATAGTCAAATGCCTTCAACCCATTCAGAGCCAATTCAGTCAAACTGCGCTTCAACTGCGTCCACTCCTCCGGCAGCGCCGCAAGCACCTCCTCCAACTTGGTGATCTCGATACGCCCCGGCGTCACTGATTGCAGCTCCCCAGTAGTGGCTCCCAACTCCAGTCCCTTTCCATTGGAAACCAACTTTCCACTTATGGTGCCATCCATAACGAAATTTTCCGGAGCCAGCACCCGCGTAATCGGCTCCATGTGGACATGAGTTGCCGCCAACCACCCGTCCCATTTCCCCAAGTCTTTTAGATAAATGTTAAACGCGCCATTCACATACCCTCCATACGCAAATGCCCCCACCTTACCATAAATCCCGTTGGCATCATAAGTTACCTCCACCGATATTTTTTCGGCATCAAACTGCTTCCAGACCAATCGGTCCAATTCAAAAACCTGCACCAGGTTATTACTTTTTTGCTTGATCGGCACATTAAACTCAACCTTTCCTCTCAGGCCGTACAAATTTAATTTTAAATCAGGAAACGTATAGGCATACTGTTCCTGGGGAATCTCCAGATTCAAGGCGATCTGCCCGCCCTTAAGATGAGTCTCGACGGAGAAAGGAAATGGCACGACTCCAATCGGCGTGCCAATCGGGGCAATCACCATTTTACCGTGGTGAGCATTGATGTGATTAAGCTTCCAAGCGCCCTTGTCCGCTGTTGCATCCTTCTCCCCCGCCCCTTCCTCCGGAGCCAAAGAAGCCCCCTCATTCTGCTGGCGATACTTTCTCTGATAATCAATCCAGTTGAAAAGAGGTTCCCCCACATACAACACCGAGCCATGAATATCCACCGATTCCAACTCCTTCTTCATCAGGCCGCCCAGCGAGAATTTCAGGAAAATGATAGGCAATACTGCCGCCGTCCTGATCCCATCGTAAGGGTCACGCAACTCAATCCCCTCGATCTCCACCTGCTGCATACGGTGACGGGATATCAGGCCATTAGCTGACAGCGGCACATCGTGCATCGTCGTTTCAACCGAAAACTGCACCCCATCCAATTGCGGCACCATGGCCTCCAACCTGACTATCATCCGATTCACCCCCAACTCACCGATGCTCCAGCCCAACACCTGCTCGTCGCCCTCCCCCTCTACCGGCGTCAAGGCCGGGGAAGCTTTCACTTCAGCCGCATCCTCTTTGCCCTGACTCGCAGCCTTCTTCCCCCCTCCATCTGCGCTTGCCCCCCCCATCAAAGCGTGAAAACCCTCGTCCAATTTTAACGTGCCGCCAGCCACCACCACACTTCCAATCCGCTTCTCTTGCTGCAACTCCGTCGGCGTCACCTCCACAAGCAGATCCCTGATAAAAGCCACATCCCGGTCACTGGATTCTCCGCGGCGACTTTGCTCCGCACCATCCCCCTCGTCCACCTGACTCACCTCATTAGGTTGCGAACGAACCCTCAAGTCGGCAACATGCAGCCGATAGTGAGGTTCCTGCATCTCATCTTTATCTACCGAAAATTCAAACGGCAAGGTCTCAACTGAAAAATCCCCTATTAACATGGGTATGCCTTTGATCGATTTTTCCAAATGAGTGAAAAAACTACCCCCGGTGATTTCCAAATCCCCCACCTGCCAGATTTTGCCTCCCTGCTCCTTCGCCGGATCCGCTCCCTTTTTCATCTTCTCGGCAGGCGCACTGAGCTCCCCCTCTTTCACGTTTTCAGAACGGAACAAAGGCAACCACCGCTTCACCGTCTCATCATTCAGCCACAACTGCGGAGATTGAACCTGCAAGCGATGCAAACGGCCCTGCTGCAACAAATCATCTATCTTAAAACCCGCATCCACCTTTGCCACCTTGATCAAATCCTTTCCATCCGCCAGCGCCGCCCCATTCACCCGCAAATCAGACAAGCTCAGCTTCTGATCCTCCGTCGAACTCACCAAGCCTTCTGCTGCTGCAAATTTCAGTTCACTGAATTGCCCGGTAAAAGAAGTCTCAACATCCGGCAATAAAGGTTCGTCCATCTCTTTCATGAAAAACCGCCCCCCTTCGATCAACAATTCACCTAACTCAAAAGGTGTCTCTTCAACACTTTTTCTTTCATCAACAGAGCCAACACTACGATCGACACCCTCTTCACTTTTTTCTTTATCCTCATTCCCCCCACCCATCACTCGATATAGATTTTCCGCAGAAAGGTGCAGTTCGGGAGAGCTCAGCTTCAAACCCTGCAAACGTCGCTTTTGAATCAAGTCCTGCGGCAAAAAACGCAAGGCCAATTGCTTGGCCGCAAACAAAGGTTTCACTGCCGTTTCGCCCTGCGCACCATCTACCGACAGCTCTTGCAAATTTAATTCCAACTCCGCCTGTGATTTGACCTGCCCCCCCTTGACCTCGATCCCACGCCAATTCAACGATGTCTCAAAAGCCACCTTATGCAGTAAAAGCTGTCCATCCCCCCCATCAAAACCACTCAAAGCAAAACGCCCTTGCAGCACCTCCAACTCGCCAATCACCAACTCCAACGCAGTCACCGCATCCCCATTCGTTTGAGTCGCCTCCCCGTTTGCCTCATTGTCCTGCACCTGCCCGGCCATCTCCCCTTCGGCGACACTTTTTGTGGCCTCCTTCTGCTTCCCCTTAGCAAAATTTTCCAACAAAGACGGTGTGATATTCACCTCAGGCCGAATGATCTGCAAACGCCTGATCTCCACTTTTTTGGCATCGCGGCTCACCATCACCTCCAGCTCAATTTGCTCCACCTCCAGCGGACCTTTTTCCTCCTCCAGCTCCAACTTCAACTCCCTCAACTTCAGGCTCAAGGGCTCTGCGCTGATCCATTCCTCACCACTACCGGCATTGCCCTTACCCGGTAGCAAAGCCTTCAAATCCGTGTCAAAAACAAAGCTCATTTTCGGTAGCCCCGTCCACTCAATCACCACCCGCCCATCTTCCACAATGATCTCATCACTGATGGTTGCTAAAAAACTAAGATCCAAAGCTTTGTTAACTTTTGTCGCAGTCGATTTTTTTCCAATCGTCAATCCCGTTTTACTCAAGGCCTTCACCACCGCTTCATCCAAATGCATCACCGGTCGCTTCAGGCGCAGCGACTTGACATGCCGATGTTTTTTCAATTCCTCCAAATCATAGTCGATCTCCACTTCCCCCAGCTCCAACCAAAAGCCCTCGCCATCCGGATCCTTCATCCTTAAGCCCTCGACTTTCACCACCCCTGGCCGCAGAAAAGTCACCTCATCCACTATCACCTGCTGCCCGAACAACAACTCCTCCAGCGCCAGATTCACCGACTTCGAGGGGTTGAGATAAATCACACATAAAACCCCACCCACCAGCAGGCTCACCGCCACCATCATCGCCAGCAACCAAGCCCCTAACTTGGACATCCACACGCTCGCCCGTCGAACCCGACCGCGCCGCGTTGCTCTTTCCAATGCTCTGCCATGTTTGTCCACCGAACTCACTATACGACCTCACAACAGAACAGGAAGTTTACTTTTTCACATATTCCAGAATCCTGAAGAAAAACTCCGGTTCAATAGCTGGATAGCTCGCCACCTGCTTAAAACGCTCGCCATCATCCAACCACTCAAAACCATCCGGCAACATCACTTCATTAAAATGACGGTGATCATAGGCCACCAACAACCGTGCCCCCTTTTCTTCGGCGAC
Organism: Verrucomicrobiota bacterium; assembly: GCA_024277195.1. Lineage (GTDB taxonomy): Bacteria > Verrucomicrobiota > Verrucomicrobiia > Verrucomicrobiales > DEV007 > JAADHD01. Next base: position 7,212 of record JAJRVS010000407.1, read on the forward strand.
CTTGGTGATTTCCTGTAGCTCAGATAAATCGTGCAACAATTTCACCTCAGGATCATAGACATGCAGCGGTTCTCCACCGTGACCGTAAACCGCTACGATCACCGCTTGCCGATCACTGTTAGGATCACTGAACACCCCGCCGCGTGCTTGTTGGAAATATTCCGCGACTTCACGCAAGGGAGCATAACTCCTTTCATTTAACATTTTTATCTGCGGCCACACCACGGCAGAATAAACACCTGCTATCAACAACAGCCCCACCAAGCCCGCACGCAATTGCCCCCCTCTTGCCCGGGCCGACACCCACCACTCAAGCGCCATCGCCGGAAAGAAAATAACCGGTACAATTAAGAAAATAATGAACCTGTGATAAAAATAAGTCTCAGCTAGTCCGTAAAAAATAAAAGCCAAAACCCCTCCCATAATCACCCCGGATATAATCAACAAAACCCGTCGGCGGACATACATCAAATACACCAAACCCATCAAACTAATCACCGCCAAGACAAACAGCGCCAACCACATCCATACCGGATACGATTGCATCTGACCAACAAAAGAAGGAAGACCCGCCGCGTCCCCCTCTCCAGACCGGTAAACAGGCAAGCCAAAAGCCGACTGGGTCAAAAACTCCTGAAACCGCGCGACGTTCAACTCATGCCCCCCATGCTTGCCAAGGTCCTTCTCCAACCACACTTTTATCTGCAACAAATTAGGCGCGAACATTTGCAAAAAAACACCTCCCGCTAACACGTTAACTAACAGCAAAGACCACAAAGCCGTCAGACGATCCGCCAGCTTGCGCCAAGTCACAAAAACCAGAACCACCGCCGCTAGAAAAAAACCTCCCGCCACCCAAACCGCTTGGGGAAAACTCCAAACCAACAAAAACTGATTCACCCCAAACATGAACCAAGGCAGAAACGAACGGTTTTTATGATCTGCTATCGCCGTCAACCAATAACAGCCCATCACGGTCCACAAAACCACAAAAGTATAAGCCCGCGCATCCACCCCATAGCGGATATACCAAGGGTGCAAAGCTAACAATAATGCCCCCGCCAAACCCGCCCAGGGCATTTTCCATCTCCGCCCCAACACCGCGACCATCAACATTGCCGCCAAAGAGCACAGCAACATCGGCAATCGAATCATAATATCACGAAATTCGTGACGCTCCACCTGGTTAAAATTCCTCCACACCGTATCCACCAATTTCGCTGACAAAGAAGCCACCGCGTGATTGGTTGGTTTACGGTAGTACCAAGCCGCACGCTCCCAGGTCGCTTCTTTGAATTCATATTGCCCCGGCTCCGCCTTGTCCGGCACATAAGCCCCGACCATCCCCTGCTTGACCGACCACAACTCGTCCCACCACAAACTGCTGCTCGCCAAATGCCAACGCAACCCGCCTCCGATCATCAGGATCACCGCCAACAACAGCCAGAAAGAGCGCGCCGTCAGCCCCGAAAAAGGGCCGTCCTCTCTCTCCACATACACTTCGCCAGTGGATATCCCTCGATCCGGCTCCGGTAACTTGGCGTCGAAAAACCACCAGGCCACTAACAATCCGGTGATCAAGATCAAATTCACCGCAGCCGCCAAGTACAAGCCCAAGGCCACCTGGAACTTCAGCTTCACTGATTCACCCGCCTCGATTTTGGACAAAATCTCCTTATCGAAACTCCAGGGGTTTTCGCTGGATAACAAATAAATCGCAAGCAGCAGAAATAATCCTGCCAAAACCAATAATACCGACCTGCGACGCTCCTTTCTCATTTAATGGAAAACCCTAAATTCTGAATCCTGTCTTCTTACTCCTGAATCCTTCTCCCACCCCCTCATTCCACCACAAACCAAGGATTCAGCAAATCTTCCTTGTTATAGCTCAAATCCTCTCCTGACTCAAACTGCAAAACTTGTTTTCCCGCCTCCCGCACCACCGCATGCGCTGCCGCCGTATCCCATTCCATCGTCGGAGCCAAGCGGGGATACACATGAGCCGCACCCTCGGCGACCAAGCACAATTTCAACGAACTGCCCGAAGACATGAACTCCACCTCCCGACCTTGCTGCTCCAACTCTTTGACAAAATCCGTCACCGCCTGGGACAAATGCGAACGACTCGCCACCACTTTCACCGGATCCACCGCCGGATCTCGATACGACGGCCCACCCGTCAAAGGTCGTGCCGAACCCTGCCCTATTTGAACAAAAGCCCCGCGTCCCTCCACCGCATAATACATCTTCTCCTCCGTCGGCTGATACACCACCCCGGCCACCGGACCCCCATCGCGCACCAAAGCAATGTTCACCGTAAACTCCCCATTACGTTTGACGAACTCCTTGGTACCATCCAAAGGATCGATCATCCACAGATAAGGCCACTGTTTGCGCTCCTCAAAAGGCAGAGCCTTAGTCTCCTCCGATACAAACGGCATCCCCGGATAACTTTTTTCCAACTCATCCAAAATCACCGCATTCGCCCGCCGGTCCGCCTCAGTCAGCGGAGATTCATCCTCCTTTTCATCCACCACAAAATCACTGCCATAGACCTGCAAAATCTCATCTCCCGCCAAGCGCGCAATACGTTTCAAGTTCTCTATATCTATTTGGTCCAACATAAATTTTCCGAGATTCTTTTAAACTTCCTTCTTAAAAGGCAACAGACCCATAAACCAGTTCTTGAATCTTTGCCCAGCCGAAGTCATAGGCTCTTTTTGATGAAGAACCGGCTCTCCCTTTTTGTCCAAGCCCTTCCATTCAAGCTTAGTAGCCCCTGATAAATGCACCCTCCAGCTGTTATTTAAGCCAAAGTCAGCCTCCAGCGTTTTTTTGAACTGTGTCGCAAAAGCCTTGCTCTCGATTAACAGCCCCATCTCCGTATTCAATGCAGCGGAGCGCGGGTCAAAATTAAACGTCCCGATGTAAACCCGCTTATCGTCGAAAACCGCCGCTTTGCCATGCAAAGCAAGAGATGCCCCGTCAGCGGATCGTGTGGAAAAATGATAATGCCTTCTCACAGCATCCGGTCGAATTTCATGCAACGCCACCCCCGCCCTTATAATACCACGGCGCAATCTGGCGTATTTGGCATGAACCATTCCCTGGTTATTTGTAGCCATTGAATTTGTGAGAAAACGAATCCGCCCCCCTCGCTCCACAAATTTCTTCATCCCTTCAATCTCCCAGTCAAAAGGCACAAAATAGGGATTCACCATCAACAACTCTTCCTTGGAATGATATTGCATCTGAAGATAAGCCGGACCAATAACAGACCCCTCTGAAAAAAGACCATCCTTTTCCGGGTGATCCGCAATCACCAAAATTTTTGCGGACATAGCTCGATCCGAAAGCTTGTCGAGATAACTCTTCGCCTGCTCACGGGAAAAAGAAACAGGAAGCGAAAAACCTTCGTCAGCATCCAACTTGGCAACACTCTCGTCAAGATCCCTGGCATACTGCTCAATCTGGGATGGCTCCACCCTTTCATGAAATCGATACGAAACAGGTTTGACCTGATGGCTCCTCCAGAACTCGTTGAAGCTGGCCTTTGCACCCGAGACCGCACCTCCACGAAAGACCACATCAAAATCGCGGAAATTAAACTCGTCATCGGCACCAAAATAATCATCCCCAATATTTCTCCCTCCCATAATGACAACATTCCCGTCCGCAATAAAAAGCTTGTTATGCATCCTATGATCCAGCTTCCCAAAATGAAAAATCCAATCAAATGCCTTGGCCAAAGGACGGTCTTTTCCGAAGGCTGAAGGATTATAAAAACGGAACTCCACATTTTTGTGCACAGACAATGCCGCGAGAAGCATATCTTCAGGTTCCAAT
>JAJRVS010000408.1 GCA_024277195.1 Verrucomicrobiota bacterium
TCAATACCCCGCGCGCTAATGCGTGGCCCTATCGTGACTACGTGATCGAGGCGTTTAACCAGGATACGCCTTATGATCAGTTCATTCGCGAGCAACTCGCCGGTGATACCATGGGCAAGGATGCGGCGACGGGTTTCCTAGTAACTGCCGCGGTGCTGTTGCCGGGTCAGATTGGTAAAGACGATGCATCGAAACGTTTGGCCCGTCAGGATGAGTTGGGTGAGATTGTTATCAATACCGGCGAGGCATTTTTAGGGCTTAGTATTGGTTGTGCGCGTTGTCATGATCACAAGTTTGATCCGATCAGTGCTCAGGATTATTATTCCATGCAGGCGTTTTTTGCCGGAGTGAAATATGGTGACCGTGCCATCAAGTCGCCTGAAGCGGAAGCGGTGAGGAAGGAGGCGGCGAAGCTAAAAAAGCAAGCGAGGCGATTGGATTTAGCACTGGCGGCCTTTGTTCCGATTGCTCAAACCGGCGCGCAGCGACCTGCTATCAATCCGGTGATCAATAAAGACCGTTTTGTTCCGGTGAAGGCAAAAGCGATTCGTTTCACGATCAAAAAAAGCAATAATCCCAGAAAAACCAATAATGTTGAACCGTGCATCGATGAGTTGGAAGTGTTCAATACTGCGGGAGTGAATGTGGCTCTTAAGAGCACGGGAGCGAAGTCATCCGCGTCGGGAAGCATCATAGTAGCTAACCGTCATGGATTGGAGAAAATCAATGACGGGCGTTATGGGAACGCCCACAGTTGGATGTCGAATCAGAAGGACGGGGGTTGGCTGCGGATCGATTTTGCCGCAGAGCAGACCGTCGACCGTGTTGTCTGGGGACGGGATCGTGAAGGAAAATTTAATGACCGTTTGGCGATTGAGTATGTTATCGAGGTTCTGGAAATAACGGGTCAATGGCGGGTGGTGGCTGACTCGACTGACCGTAAAAAATACGATGCCAAGCTCAAAAAACCTGCTGATTTCACTTTGCTGGGTCTTAGCCCAGAGGAAACAACGGCGGCGAAGGCTTTGCAGAAAAAGAAAAAGGCGTTGCAGTCCCGGATCAAAAAGCTCAACAGCGAGGCCTTGGTTTATGGCGGCATTTTTGGCGAACCGGAAGGGATGTTTTTATTGCGTCGCGGTGATCCAGAGCAGCCGAAGGCGGAGGTGAGTCCCTCGGTGATTCGCTTTCTCGGTGATTTGGAATTAGCCAAAACTTCGACAGACACCCAACGCCGCCGGGCTTTGGCTGATTGGGTCGCCAGTCCGGAGAATGTGCTGACTGCGCGGGTGATGGTGAACCGGATCTGGCAGGGGCATTTTGGAATCGGCTTGGTTGAGACTTCCAATGACTTTGGGCGCGCCGGGGTGAAACCCACTCATCCAGAACTGCTCGACTGGCTGGCCCGCAAATTCATCGCGTCCGGCTGGTCGATCAAAGCGATGCAGCGGTTGATTGTTTTGTCATCGACCTATGGGCAGAGCAGTCAAATCCGTAGGCTGGCGCAGGCCAAAGATGCTGACGTTCGTTTGTTGTGGCGCTTTCCATCACGACGGCTCGAGGGTGAAAATATTCGCGACAATATGCTGGCGATGAGCGGCCGTTTGAACTTGAAGATGGGCGGCCCGGGTTTTGACATGTTCAAATCACGTGGGGGCTTGAGCGGCTTTCCTCCGGTGGAAACTTATAAAGGCGAAGGGTTGCGGCGGATGATTTATGCCCACAAAATTCGGATGGAACGCGAAGCGGTGTTTGGAGCTTTTGATTGTCCGGATGGTGGGCAGACTTCGGCTCGTCGTCGCCAGTCCACTACGCCGCTGCAGGCGCTCAATTTGTTTAACAGCCGTTTCACCATCGACGAATCGGCAGCTTTTGCCAAGCGCATCGAAGCGGAAATTGGTGGTGATGTGAAAGCGCAAATCCAGCGCATTTATCAACTGGCCTACGGCCGCAAAGCCCAGGCCGTCGAGCTGGCAGACGCGAGCACCTTGGTGGCCGACAATGGGCTGCCCGCGCTTTGCCGGGCTATTTACAACAGCAGCGAGTTTTTATTTATCCCATGAGTCACCAAGCCGAATATTTATCATCCGTTGGTCGTCAATTTCTAAATCGGCGAAGTTTTTTATCCCAGTCGGGCACTGCGCTGGGTTCGATAGCGTTGGCGAACATGTTGGGACAAGATGGACTGCTGGCTCAAGAGCGGCCACAGATCGATCCGGCTCAGCCTTACGCTGCTCGGCTGAGTCACCAAGCGGCCAAGGCAAAAAACGTTATCGTTATCTTTTGTGCGGGTGCGGTGAGTCAGTTGGAAACCTGGGATTACAAACCGGAGTTGATCAAGCAGGATGGCAAACCGTTGAAAGGTGGGCCAGCGGTGACATTCCAAGGGCCGGCGGGAAATCTGGCGCGTCCGCAGTATGAGTTCAAGCCGCGTGGGCAGACCGGGAAGATGGTGTCGGAGATGGTGCCACACTTGGCGGAGTTGACCGATGATATTGCCTTTATCCATTCGTTGACTAGCAAGTCGAACACCCATGGCCCGGCGGAGAATTTTCTCTCCACGGGTTTTGTCCAGGATGGTTTCCCCAGTATGGGGGCTTGGGTGAGTTATGCGCTGGGGAGTGAGAACCAGGACGTGCCGGCTTTTGTTTCTATTCCCGATCCGCGCGGGGTTCCGCAGGCCAGTGTGAATAATTGGGGTCCGGGTTTTTTGCCGGCTGAGTTTCAGGGAACACCGTTCAGTGCCAAAAACCCGATTCGTCACCTGCAGACGCCGGGAGGAGTTTCGGCTTCTACTGACCGGGCGACACGGGCATTTTTGCAGCGGGCCAATGAGCGCCACCTGGTCAGCAATCCGGGCGATAATAAACTCGCTGCGCGTATCGCTAGTTACGAGTTAGCTGCCAGGATGCAACTGAGCGTGCCGGAGATCAGTGATTTGTCCACCGAGCCTGATCATATAATGAAGAGTTACGGAGCCGATGATGAATCCAATCCGAACAAAGCGGCTTTTGCGCGCAATTGCATTTTGTCGCGTCGCTTGATCGAAAAAGGGGTGCGCTTTGTGCAGTTGTTCAACGGGGCTTACGCCAGCGGCGGCAAGTTGAATTGGGACGGACACAGCAAGCTCAAGGAGCAGTATGATATCCATGCCGAAATTATGGATCAACCGGCGGCGGCGTTGATCCGGGATCTCAAGCAGCGCGGGCTTTTGGAAGAAACCTTGGTGGTGTGGTGTACCGAATTTGGGCGCATGCCTTTTTTCCAAAAAGGAGCCAAAGGTCGGGATCATAATCCTAATGGTTTTACTTGTTGGATGACCGGTGCTGGGGTGAAACCGGGCGTGAGCCATGGAGTCACCGACGAGCTAGGGCAAAAAGCGGTGGAGAATGTGCTCAGTCTATACGACTTTAACGCAACGATTTTACATTTGCTGGGCATTGATCACGAACGGCTGACTTTTTATCATAACGGCCTCGAACGACGCCTGACCAATGTGGAAGGAGAGTTGATACATCAAGTGCTGGCGTAAACAAAAGATGACTGCTGAAGAAAATAAACGTCACCATCAGTTCTTGCGCAGTTTCACCGCGCATGAACCTGCCGTGCGTGCTTACCTCCGACGCCTGCTGCCGAGCCGGGCTGACGCGGATGATGTGATGCAGGAGGTATCGGTGGTGCTGTGGGAGAAGTTTGGTGATTTCCATGAGGAGGCCGACTTTCGTCCCTGGGCCTTTGGTGTCGCGCGTTTTGAAGTGCTCGCTTGGTTTCGTGACAAAGGGCGTGACCGCCTAGTGCTCGATGAAGATGTGGTTGGCAAGCTCGCCGATGAAACAGCAAAAGATGAAGCTTACCTCGCGCAGCAGCGAGAAGCATTGGAGGTCTGCATGAAAAAAGTAGCACCCGCGCAGCGGGATTTATTGATGCAAGCCTATCAACCTGAATCGCAGATCCAGGAAGTGGCGCGCAGCAGTGGACGCACGGTGACGGGGTTTTATCAGTGGTTGCACCGAATGCGGCGAAGTTTGTTAAAATGCATCAAAAGTGAAATCGTCAGGGAGGTCTCATCATGAAGGCAGATTTGGAACAGCTGATCGACAACTATGTGGATGGATCCATATCCGCTGAAGAGATGCGACGTTTGAATGCGTGTTTGCGTGATGATGGCGAGGTGCGCAAAAAATTCGCTGATTCACTCAACCTCGATTCAGCACTGGGTGCGGCCGCAGCGGCTTGGGATTTGGAAAGCAGTGAGCCGGGCCAGAGATCACAGCCATCGGGTTCGGTAATCAACTTTCCATCACCAGCACAGTGGCTGGCGTTGGCGGCGTGTTTGATGTTGTTTCTCGGTGGTGGCTGGTGGCAGCAGCAGCAGTCGGTTTTTGCCAGGGTTCAGTCAGGCGCGGGTGTGGCCGAGCTCGCCGATGGCGCCCGGCTTGGTGGCAAGAGCTATGAGATCACTACAGGCTCACTCGAATTGATCACCCAACGTGGCGCACGGGTGGTGATAGAAGCGCCAGCGGCTTTTCGTTTTGAATCCGCCCAACGGCTGCATTTGCAATATGGGCGCATCGCCGCCGATGTGCCGCCGGCTGCGGTGGGCTTTACGGTGGTAACTGCGACGGGAGAGGCGGTTGATCTGGGCACCAAATTCGGTGTGGACGCACCGCTGGAAGGTGAGGCTGAGATTCATGTTTTCGAGGGAGAGGTCATTGCTCAATCCAGTGGTGGCAAAAAACAAAGCCTACGGGACGGCGAGGCTTTTTCCCTGCATTCGGGAGCGGGGCAGTCACGGGAATTGCGTTCTTCAGCTTTCATTCGGCCTAATGAAGTAGTCTCGCTGCACGCAGCATTGGACGCAGGGCAGGAAGCGCGTTCTGATGCGGCGATGAAAAAACTACGCCAGGATCCGACGCTGATAGCTTTGCTTGATTTTGAAAATAACAAGGGGGAGGATCTGCCGCAAGGCAGTTATCGTATGGTTCAGGGGCGTTGGCCGGGATCCCGTGCTCCCGAGTTTGTGAATGTGCATGATCACATGAAACTCGATGTCGGTGGGAACCGGGCGTGGCAGCAACTTACCTTGGTGGTATGGGTGCGTCTCGATCGACTTGGTGAGCCTTACCAATCGCTTTTGCATACCGATGGCTGGAGTAAAAACAAATCAGGGCAAGTGCATTGGATGGTGACAAAACACACCACTATGCGTCTGGCTTTGTTTGGCAATACCCTGCCCCCTGATTCCCGGGAACACGAAGGGCATCCCGATTCGTTAACTTCCGTGTTGCCTGAGAAAGGTCGTTGGGTGCATCTGGCGGCGGTTTATGATGCGCAAAAACATAACGTTCGATTTTATCTCAATGGCAAGTTTGACAGCGAAACGCATCAGGTGATCGCGCATCCAGCAAAGTTGGGCCCTGCGCAAATTGGCAACTGGGATCAGAATGACCGCAAGCTCAGTGGCCGTGTGGATGAGTTGCTGCTACTTGGTCGTGCGATGAGTGATGGGGAAGTGCAGGCGCTTTTTGCAGCGGGTAATCCGTATCGTTGAGGGTTTTGTGTAGGAAGCGGACTCACTGTTTTTTGGGATTTCATCACTTGTGGCCATCAATGAAAATCAAACCCTGACGGCGGCGGGCATATTGATGGTTGGGCAGATTGATCTTTGCGACTTCACTGCCCACAGGGATCAAGCGACGGATCATTTCTACTTCACGGTAACCTGTTCCTTTGATGCCTCGATGGTTAAGCCATTCGCGGAGCACCCGGCCTTGCAGTGCCTCCGGCAGTGAGCGCAGGGTTTTTACAGGCAATTGTGTTTGTTGACTGAGGCCGGGATGGTCGCGTTCGAGCAGAGCGCCGAGCGCATCGCTTTCGGCGCCCGCCATGTGGGACAAACGCTTCACCGCTGCTCTCACATCACGTTCGAACACCTGTTTCACTTCGGGCAGCAGCCGGTGGCGGATACGATTGCGCAGAGCAAAGTGAGATTCATTGCTCGCGTCCTCACGGTAGTCCAAGCCCTGTTCCTGCAGGTAGTCATCGATTTGCGAACGCCACTGACTTAAAAAGGGTCGTAGAAATTGCAATCGTACTCCATCAATTGTGTGATCCGAACTGGAGCGCATACCGGCGATACCACGCAGTCCGCTGCCGCGAAATAGATTGATCAATACAGTCTCCACTTGGTCATCGGCATGATGAGCAAGAAACAAGCGCGGGCAGCGTTGGGCTTTTGCGATTTTGGCAAAAAAACGATGACGGGCTTTGCGTGCGGCCACTTCAATAGAGATTTTTTCTTCCTTGGCGAGACGCTTCACATCAACCTTTTGTATCTCGCAATTATAACTTAGTTTTTGAGCCAGACGTTTCACAAAAACCGCATCCTGTCCCGAAGCCCGCCCGCGCAGGGCATGGTTCAGATGACAAACCACCAGCTTTTTGTATCCGGTTGCGTGCAGGCAATGCAGCAGTGCCACTGAGTCACGCCCACCCGAAACCCCGATTAAATACTTTCGCCGGGGAGAATAATCTTCCCGTAGTTGAGCGAGAAAGGTCTCGGTCATCGTTTCATTATTATACTAACCAATCTCCGCCGCACCAAAATAAGGATGCAAAACTTCGGGCAAGCGGATCGTTCCGTCTGCTTGCTGGTAAGTTTCCAACAAGGCCACATAGAGACGCGGCAGGGCGGTTCCCGATCCGTTCAGGGTGTGGCACAAACGGTTTTTTCCGTTTTCATCTTTGAAACGCAATTTCATTCGTCGCGCCTGATAATCTCCGAAACTGCTGCAACTCGAAACTTCGAGGTATTCGTTTTGTCCCGGAGCCCAGACTTCGATGTCGTAGGTTTTGGTCGAACTGAAACCGACATCACCGGTGCACAACTCGATGATGCGGTAATGCAGGCCCAGGGTTTGCAAAACCTTCTCTGCTTCATTGGTAAGCACTTCGAGCTGGGCCAAAGATTGATCGGGGTGCACCACGTTGACCAACTCAACCTTGTCGAATTGATGCATGCGGATCAGGCCACGATTTTCACGTCCTGCAGCTCCGGCTTCACGGCGAAAACAATGGGTCGCGGCGGTGACTTTGATCGGAAAATCATCGCCATTCTGGATGGTGTCGCGAAATAGATTGGTCACCGGCACTTCCGCGGTCGGAATGAGGAAATGGGCGTTGTCTTCGATGCCATACATGTCGTCCTCGAACTTAGGTAGCTGCCCGGTGCCGAACATACACTCCCGATTGACGACCACCGGAGGGTTGACCTCTTTGTAACCATGTTCACGGGTGTGCAAATCGAGTAAAAACTGGATCAAAGCCCGCTGCAAACGTGCCCCTGCTCCGGTATAAACCACAAAACCACTTGAACTGATCTTAGCCCCTAATTCAAAATCAAACAGATTGAGCTGACCGCCAAGAGTCAGGTGATCTTTTGCTTCAAAATCTTCAAAAGTAGCTTTCTCTCCCCAAGTGCGTATTTCAGGATTAGCTGTTTCATCCGCCCCTTCGGGGCAATCTTCATGCGGCAGGTTGGGAATCTGCAACAGCAGTTCGCGTTGGCGAGAATCCGCTTTTTCCGTTTTTTCTCCGATCACCTTGATCTGTTCTCCGATGCCGCGCACCTGGGCTTCCACTTCGGCGGAGTCTTCGCCCTGTGAGCGCATCTTGCCGATCTCTTTCGACAGGCGGTTGCGATCCTGTTGCAGCACCTGTTTTTCAGTTTCACCACTGCGCCGTTGCTCGTCACATTCGAGCACTTCAGTGATCAATTTCCAAGCGTCACCGCCGCGCGCTTTCAGGCGTTGCTGGCAGCTCTCGGAGTCTTCGCGAATTGAGCGGATATCAAGCATGACGAGAGACTAGCGCAGCGAGCGCAAAGGGCAACCTCAGAGCTTAATCAAATCAACCACAGCAAGGGGCTGAGCAATGCCGCGTCTGCTAATACTCGCGCTAGCGATGCGGTCATACGCTGTTGGCATAAATGCAAAATCGCCAGTAGCAGTGAACTGATAAAAATAGCTGTGTGGATAGGGGAGAGGCCGTTAAAAACACAAAAGCCTCCACTGATAAAAACCAAAGCCGCAGCCAGAAATAATAGATCACGCTTGATATTACTCCACCAAACAGAAGCGGCTCCTGGGTCGTTTTTTCGATCCGAATGCTGTTCGCGGGCGCTGATGAGCAAGCAGTTTAATACACACACAGCGGCAAAAAGTAGCACCGGAGGCAATGCTTCGGTGGGGTGGACAAAAACTCCATGCCGTATGGCATCTACCCCTAGCGCCACCCCACAGGCGAAAACCAAACCACAGGCAAATTCCTTGGCCCGTAGGGGTTTCAAGCGTGGAAACAAACGCACAAAAGCAGTAAAATACAGCCATACCAAAACTGCGAGTATGGAGCCTGCCACGATCAAATCCCGCGGCAAAAAAGTGAGCGTTGCTACCGCGGCCACCGGTAGCATCACAGTCAACAGCAGGATGAAGATTCGCTGGTGCTGGCGTGCAAAAATATGGCGGCGAGTGGCGGCTTGCCAATCGTTTTGCCGCAAGCCGTCAATCAAACGATCAAAGATATAGATCGACCAAACTGCAAGAAACAGTACGGTGTAAACAGGAAAGGCCACTGGCGAATCAAAGGCATTTGAAAAAGCCCACAACCACACCACGGCGACCACTGGTGCGTCCAGACTGCACAGATTGGCATACAGCCACCACGGAGGCCTGGCCGACGGGGTGCTGGGCAAATCAGTTTCAATAGAGCCTGTAAGAAAAGTAGATTTCATTCAACGCACATCTGGATTATCACTCTATAACTCCATCCTCTTGCTTTGAAACCTCCAAAATCATGAAAGAAGCCAAGCGGATCGAGCAAGTTGGCCCTCCTACTCGCCATGTTGCGGCGCTCAAGGTTTGATCGGCACTATCGCCAAGCTCTCCACAGAAATGCATGAGACAAAATTTTGTTCAAGGTGAATGCGACGAATAGCGGTGATCAATTTCGCTTTTTCAGCAGTGATTTCACAAGTTTGTTTTGCGTAATAATCCAAAGCGCAGGCAATCAGATTAGGGTTGGATTTTTTGCCGGATTCCAACTGATCCTCAGCCCATTGAAGATTTGTTTTTTCGCTCAATTTATAGTCAGCCGTCACACAACTTTCGAGCAGCACATAATCCACTTGTTTGGAAAAGTCTTTCAGGTATTCCAGGCCACGATTAGCCATGATCTTGAGCTCAGGGAATCGCACTCGAATTTCTGCAATCAACTCCGCTGCGGCGCGCTGCTGATGGGTTTGATATATCAAGTCGAGATCGTCCAGAAAGATACCATTAAAACCTTTTTTTATTATTTCGGGAATGATTCGCTGTGTGACCAACTTTTTCCACAGAGGATTGTCGAGCTTGATCACATGACTGGCGAAACCCGGATTTTGTCCGCGCAGGGCATTGGCTTGCGCGAGGGGCTCGAACCACCAACGGTTTTTTCCAACCGCGCCGAGGCTCATATAACCAATAACGGTTTTGCCCTGATCCCGCAGTTGCTTGACTCCTTTTTCGGGATAAGCAGAGTCCAAAACCAGCAGGTTAAACGCTGCAAATTGGGCGGGGGGGATACTGGTATTGTAACAAATGGATAGCCGCATTGCTGAAGGTTGCGCTGGCTCTTCACCGCGTATTTCACTGAGCATGAACAAAGCGTTCAATAGCAAAACACGGGCAATCAAGCTGATGCCGGATAAAAGCGTTGCCCTCATTTTTATTCTTGTAAGCTCACTACTAAGTTCTTCCTTATGCTTTCACAAAAGGAGGGATCGGGCAGCCAATGGTATCGGCGATGGCGCGTAGCAATTCCGCCTCGTCATCAATAATTTTCTGATCGGCCATGACCACTTTCCCGCAGGCGTATAATAAGCGCTTTTTCACCAGTGGGGTGGCTTCGTCAAAACGATTGAGTGCCTCGTCGATTTGCCCTAGAGCACACTTTTCGGGAGGCAGCATCTCCAGTGGAATGCCTCCAAGTTCATCGGCCATCGCCTCCACTCCTTGTTGAAACGCAAAACGAGCTTGCTCTTCATCGCGGCTGCCTACTCCGGCGAGGGTGGACAATATTATGGCGCTTTCATTGCGCAAAGCTGCAAGACGGCGATAGCGAATTTGCGGTGGACGGACCCGGTTAAAAAAGAGATCCAGATGCCGGCGGATGATCTTTTGCAAAGTGAACTCAAACAGATCAATCTGGCCGTCGCTTTCCATCAGGCGAGACACCACCTCTTGAAAGCGTTCGTATTCGGGGGCTGACAATCTTCGCAGCGAGGGAATCGTGAGATCGACCAGCGCCAGCTTATTGGATGAATCCAGGTTTCCAAGTTGTTCATAGAAACTCTCCACATAGTGCAAGGTATCGCTGTCCAACAAGCTTTTCAGCAGTTCGAATTCCGAGCGTCGAAGTTGATCGTCCTGTCCCAGCAAAAGGGCAAAAATGACGGCTTGCGCGCCCGATTCACTGCGGATCGCTTCGAGCGATGCTGGTGGAATCGATTGCAGCATTTTGTGACCATAAGCAATTTGCCTAGCCCCTGGCTGGCCAATCTGGTCAATAGCCGATAAATTCGTCACATTTGCTGTTCCCGTTGCCCCCGCTAAGCCCGATACCAAGGCCGAGCCCGCTGTATTGCTTTTAGTGGAAGGGGTTTTGTTTTGTGCAATGCCGGGCAACTTCACTTTAGGGAATTTGCCGTTCCAGCGAGGGTCGATTTTTTTTATCCTGACATCGAGCGGGGGATGGGTGGCAAACGACTGCATCCGCATCACACTGTCTTGAAAGGCATCGCCAAAAAACATGTGACTGGCTTCCTCCGCCCGGGGATTGCTAATGTTTGCGCCCTGACTCAGGCCACCGATTTTTTTCAAAGCTCCGGCGATGCCCTCCGGGTTACGGGTGAACTGCACCGCGCTGGCATCCGCCAGAAACTCCCGCTGCCGAGAAATCGCCGCTTTGATCAGTTTGGCAAAAAATAAACCAATATAACCAATTGCCATCAGCGCCAAGCCAAAAGCAAGGATGGCGATCACGCCACCTCCGTTTGAATTCCGGTTTCTCGAACGTGGGGTGAAAGCCACACTGCGCATGATGATTTGCCCAATCATGGCGATGAAGAGAATGCCGAACAACAAACCAATCAGGCGCATGTTGAGGCGCATGTCGCCGTTCAGAATATGCGAAAATTCATGCGCCATCACCCCCTGTAATTCATCGCGACTGAGCAAGCGTATCGTTCCCCGGGTCACTCCGATCACCGCATCGCTGGGCGTTTTTCCCGCAGCAAAGGCATTGATCCCCATCTCATCATCCATGATGTAAACATCCGGCACGGGTACCCCGGAAGCGATCGCCATTTCCTCCACCACGTTGAGCAAACGCCGTTCTTCAAAATCCCCGGTATTACGATCGATGCGTCGACCACCGAGTTCA
>JAJRVS010000409.1 GCA_024277195.1 Verrucomicrobiota bacterium
TAAACAATACGATCGCCGTCAAAATGGCTCCGGCCGGGATCACTCCAAACAAGAGCATCCTACCGCTTAGGGAATTGAATAGCTTGAATGATATTTTTTTACTCATTATCTCGTCAATCGTATCTATAAAGTGCAGAACTACACGCTCAATGAAGGCTGGCAATCGCCGCCCGTAAGCGCTCGAGAATATCACGCCGATCCTCCTCATTGATCCCATCAGGATCTAGCGAGATCGAAAAACCACTACGCGAATCTTCGATGCGCAGGTCTTCCGTCAGAATCGAACGCGGCCCCACCACCTGAAACACCGGAACAGGGTGTTCGAACCCTTTGGCATGAATCGGATCCTTTGCTTTACACTCGATCTTGTCCCTCACCAAAACATGGGTTTCTTCAGCAATCATGATGCAACCTGGCGCCGTATTGCTCTCCAAGCGGCTTGCCAAATTCACTTGATTGCCCACAATCGTATAGTCCATTCGAGCCTCACTACCAAAATTTCCCACTGTGCAGTAACCCGTAGTAATTCCCATTCTTACAAAAAAATCACTGACAATGCCCTGCCTCACCCAGTCCGCTTTCAACTCGTCAATCGCCATCTGCATGTCCAAGGCCATTTCCACACAAGACAAAGCATCCTGCTTGATACCTTGAGTTTCCGGATCGCCAAAAAATACCAGCACCGCATCACCGATAAATTTATCAACCGTGCCCGAGTGTTTCAAGGCAATCCTTGCCATACGATCGAGGTAGCTGTTCAACAACAAAGTGAGATCTTCCGGCTCTAGCGTATCGGTCATCGAAGTGAAACCGACGATATCTGAAAAGAAAACCGTCAACTGCTTGCGGCTGGAACCAATACTGGCATCCTGATCCCCTTCAAAAATGGATTTCTTGATCTGGGGTGACACATAACGCGACAGCTTATCCGAAAAAATCTCGATACGATCACGAGCTTCCTTCAAGGCCAGCTGTGTTTTCACCCGTGCCCTTACGATGCCCGGGCTCAAAGGCTTGGTAATAAAATCGACCGCGCCCAGTTCAAAGCCCTTGGTTTCGTCATCCACATCATTCATGGCCGTAACAAAAATAACCGGTATCTCACGGGTATTTTCATCCTCCTTCAAACGCCGGCACACCTCGTAACCATCCATCTCCGGCATCAATACATCCAACAGAATAATATCGGGCGAGTTCTCCTTCGCAGCCAATTCCAAAGCCTTCTGACCATTCAGAGCCACTAGAATTTGATACTCCCCGCTCAACAATTCTGCGAGAATATCGATATTCTCCGGTTTATCATCAACAAGAAGAATTCTAGGCTTTTCGGAGAGATCACTCATATTTATGCGTTTTCAGATTACAGATGGCAGCACAAAACTACCTTTCTACAGGCTACTACAGGGTTCAAGCGCTACTTTAACCTGACAAGCCCCACTTCCGCGAGAACGAAGATGGAAAAACGTAGTGCAGAACTCCGATTCTGCCCTCTCCCCGTAATGCAGAACTCCGATTCTGCTCCCCTCACGCAATGATATCATGCACCACATTGCCCTCCAAATCTGTCAGGCGATAATCCCGTCCGGAGTACCGGTAAGTCAACGCCTCGTGATCAAATCCCAACAAATGCATAATCGTCGCATGAAGATCATGCACATGCACCGGATTCTCCTCAGCCTTGAATCCAAACTCATCCGTCGCACCATAAGCGAATCCACCCTTCACCCCACCGCCCGCCAACCACATTGAAAATCCATGGTGATTGTGATCGCGCCCCAACTTCGTATCAGCAGCATTTGCCCCCGGTGTTGGCAACTCCACCGTCGGGGTGCGGCCAAACTCCCCGCCCCAGATCACCAGCGTATCCTCCAACAAACCTCGCTGTTTCAGATCCTTCAACAAGGTCCCGATCGCCTGATCACAATCCTGTGCCAGTTTTCCATGCGCCTCCTTGATCTTGCTGTGGCTGTCCCAGGGTTGCCCCGCGCCGTGCCACACCTGGACAAAACGAACCCCACGTTCGATCAAGCGCCGGGCGATCAACATCTGCCGTCCCTGCAAACCCTCGCCATAAGCCTCGCGGATATGCTGCGGTTCCTTGGTCACATCAAAAGCATCGCTCGCTTCCATCTGCATGCGGTAAGCCAACTCATAACTCTGGATCCTCGCTTCCAGCTTACTGTCACGGGGACGGGCCTCGGAAAAACTCCGGTTCAGGGACTGAACCAAATCCAGTTGCTGCCGCTGAAACTCACTTGGATTTTTTTTATTCTCAATGTTGGCGATCAGCTTATCAATCGCCGTGTATTTGGTATCAATGTGAGTCCCTTGGAAAGCCCCGGGTAAAAAACCCGAACGCCAGTTCTGGGTCTCCATGATCGGAACTCCGCCAGGGCAGAGCGAAACAAAACCCGGCAGGTTTTCATTCTCCGTCCCCAGACCATAATTGATCCACGCTCCCATGCTCGGCGTTGGTTGACGAGCAAAACCCGTATTCATCAACATCAAGGACGGTTCGTGATTAGGTACGTTGGCATGCATCGATCGGATCACACACAAGTCATCCGCCGAGTGCGCCACATTGGGGAACAAACTGCTGATCTCCAAACCACTCTCACCGTGTTTGCTGAACTCAAAAGGCGAACGCATCGCGGTGCCGGTCTTGCGCTCGGTTTTCAACTGATTGCCCGGCAAGGTCTTGCCATGATACTTGCTCAGCATCGGCTTGTGATCAAAAGTATCCACCTGCGACGGCCCGCCGTTGGCAAAAATATGAATCACCCGTTTGGCTTTTTGATCAAAATGCGGCGCCTTCGGGATCAACGGATTCAAAGAGCTCGAAGCCGCTTGCACCCCTTGTTTGCCCATGATTCCGGCCAAAGCCACCGAGCCCATTCCCATGCCGCAACGTCGCAGCAGTTCCCGGCGGGACAAGGCATCCCATGATTGTTCTCTGTGACTATCGTATTTCATCAATCTACAAACATAAATTCATTGGTGCACAATAAAGCCTGCGCCAGATTCTCAAGTGGAGTCGCTATCTTGCCCGGACCGCCAAACTCATCCGCATAAGCCCACTTTTTATGCCCTTCCTGCCGGACATCCAGATTCCATGTAAACGAATCCGAATTGCTGCCCTGTTGGCAATCCACCACAAAATCCAAAGTCTCGCCCTTTTTCATCTGCACCTCATTCAACAAAAATTCCTTTTTATCCTTGCCCTTGATTTCAAGTTCGCGGATCACCCCCAGACGTGAATGCACCACCTGCAGACGAACCCCATCCCCCTGTTCCGAGCGTCGTTGCAAATGCCCGCTCACGCTCACCCCGACCCCGTCGGGAGCCTGCCATCGAGCCACCACCCCGTGCTTGACATCATTGGACGGATGCCCGCCACCTTGATAGGCATGCAAATAACCAAAGCCCTTTTCCTTATCCGGCATCACAGCCGTGGGTTGCCAGCGTTTGCTCTTACTATCCCAACTCGGAAACGCATTAAAATGCACCCGCTTGTCCTTACCTTCATAATAACCTTCCCCATACTGCCATGCAGTCGAAGTCTGTTGGTTATCACGCGACACCGCCAACAATTGCTGCCCCTGCAAAAAACGAACGGCTTGCTGCAACTCGCCCGGCGAAGGTTGACGAGCAAGCACCTTGCGATACAAATTTTTCACCAGATTGCTTTCATCCTTTGCCGCCCCAGCCAGCGCCGACTTCGCCACGTGGGCTGCCTGCTCCATCACAAAGGGGCTGTTCAGCATGAACAGGGTCTGCGTAGGGATAGTGGTATAAGGACGTTTGGAGGTATGCTTCTGAGGACTGGCAAAATCAAAAGTTCCAAAAACCGGATCTAGATTCTGCCGGTCAATGTAAGCATAGAGCGCGCGACGCTGAGTGAACGGTTGTGCTGTCATCTTCACCGAACGGCCAAACATCGTCCCATCCAGACGTCCTGCCGCCATCAGCGCGGCATCACGCATTGGCTCAAACTCCAGACGCTGACGATTCATCCGCCATAACAACCGGTTCTCCGGATCACGTGCTAAAAACTCCGCACCCTTGGTATTGACGCTGCCTTGTTTATAGCTCGCTGAATTCAAAATCAAACGGTGCAATTTTTTTAATGACCAGCCATTATCCACAAACCAAACCGCCAGCCAGTCGAGCAACTCAGGGTGGGTAGGTTTTTCTCCCTGCAAACCAAAATCACTCGGTGTCCTCACCAGTCCATGACCAAAGTGATGCTGCCAAACACGGTTCACCATCGTTCGTGCCGTCAGTGGATTGTTCACATCGACAATCGCCTGCGCCATTTCCAGGCGACCACTGCCCTGCTTGAATTCCTGCGGGTTCTCACCGACCACCAGTTGCAAAAAATGGCGCTTCACCACCTTGCCCGGCCGACTGCGCGAACCACGAATCAATATCCGCCCAGCAGATAATTTTTCCTTATCCTGCAAAATCAAAGCCCGATCCGCCTCCATTCCCGCATCGGCGACAAATTTATCAAATACCCCCTGCAGGGTGCGCAACTTGCGCCGCTCCACCCGATCCAGCTTGTTAACCAATTGGATTCGGCGATTGGCAATATTGGGGAATTTTTTAGCCAACTCGGCCAGCTTGGGATCCAGAAAATCATCCAACGCTTTCTGTTTTTCCGCCAGCTTCACCTCATACGCCCGGTAGGCAGCGGAATCTTCCGGCTCGCCGATCACCGGTGCTTCACGCGGCTCCTCGGAATTATAAAATACGTTCGCCAGCGAATAATAGTCCTCGGTGGGAATCGGATCGAACTTATGATCATGACAACGCGAGCAACTCACCGTCAAAGCCATCGTTCCGCGAAAAGTCACATCCAAGCGATCATCAATATCATCGTCGGTCGAAGCGCGCCGCCCCAAAGTCAAAAAACCCATCGCCGCCAGGTCACTTTTATCCTTACGATCCTTGGTCAAATAATCAGCCGCCAACTGATACAACAAAAACTGATCATAAGGCAGGTCTTCATTCAAAGCACGAATCACCCAGTCTCGGTAAGTATGAGAATAAATAAATCGCCTTTCGCTGCCACCTCCTCGATAGCCCTTGGTATCCGAATAACGCGCCACATCCAACCAGTGCCGTCCCCAACGCTCTCCATATTGAGGCGATTGCAACAACTGATCGACCAGCTCTTGATAGGCTCGCGGCGAAGGATCTGCGGCAAAGGCCTGCACCTCTTCGTAAGATGGTGGCAAGCCAGTCAGATCAAAATACAAACGCCGGATCAACGTAGGCCGGCTGGCTTCATTCGCCAGATTCATACCGGATTTTTCCAAACGGGCCAGCACAAAAGAATCAACCCCGTTGTTCACCCGCGTAGCAGCTTTCACCTGCGGCAACGCTGCTCGTTGCACTGCTTGAAAAGACCAATGCTGGCTCGGATCCTCTTCCGAACTTTCCTCCTCCGGCCAAGGTGCACCCATCTTGATCCACTGAGTCAAATCAGCCACCGCCTGTGTCGACAAACGATCCCCCTTCCTCGGCATTTTCTCCACCTTGACCGCCCCCATTTTGCCCGCGTGCTTGACCGCAAACAATAAAGCACTTTTTTCCGGCTGCCCCGGCACCACCACCTTGCGATAATCCGTGCCGCGCAAAACCCCCGCCCGCGAATTCAACTTCAACCCCGATTTCGCCCCGTGCCCCGTATGACATTCATAACAGCGCTCCGCCAACAAAGGCCTGATCTTTTTCTCAAAAAAATCCAACTGCTGCACCGAAAACTCCGCCGCCGAGCCCGTCCCCCCGCAAAACCACAGCCCAAGCCCCCCCAGCAAGGCCGCACCACGGCCGCTCACGGCATTCAACTTTTCTCCCAAATTAATCACAGATGTTTAGAACAACAAAATCCCCCAATGTTCAAATTGAATCCCCACCCTCATCGCGCCATAGCCATCCCATTTATCATTTTCCATTTAGAAATGATCATTTTTAAATCCCATTTCTTATCCGCGTCCATCCGTGAAATCAGCGGTTCAATCTCTTCCTCCCACCAATGTAATCCAACTTCGTAAGCTGTCCCCCAATCTCCAAGCTTAATTCATTCGCGTTTATTCGCGTCCATCTTGACTGCCATAGCTTTAGCGAAGGATGTTAGCGGTTCTCTTCCTCCCTGTCTCAAATCCCATTCCCGAACCCTCACCCCTTCGCCGTGTAATCAAATACCATCACCTTCTGCAAATGCGGTTTGAGATTTTTCACAAAAGCCTGATGCGCCTCGCTCGGCAAATAAGCTTCCAGACCCGCTTTGTCTTTAAAAGTCACCAAAAAACTATGGGTGAAACCTTCGTTGAGCTTCTCCACACTCTCATTATTGCCCCATTCGTAATCAATAATACTAGGGATTTCCGCCTTCAAAGCCCCAAAAGCTTTGACGATTTCGTCAACCTTGGCACGGGAAGTGCCTTCTTTGAAAGCGAAAAACACCACATGACGAAAGTGTCCCACATGGCTATTGCTGCCCTTTTGTTTGGCATCACTGCTATCGTCCGCTAAAGTCATCGTCGTTACACTTGAAAGCCCGGTGAAAACCACCGCTGCCCATAACACCAAATATTTATTCACACTCTTTTTCATAGAAAAACTTCTACGATTCACCATCAACTGTCCAATAAAAAAATGAGCACTTCCTGGCAACACTTCCAAGACAATTACCTGCGCTACCAAAAACTCGGTTTCTCCATCGATCTCAGCCTCAGCGGCTTAGAACAAAGCTACATCGAGTCTTTAAGTCCCCAGATTGATAAAGCCTTCGACGACATGAAAAAACTCGAGGCAGGTGAGATTGCCAATCCCGATGAAGGACGCATGGTGGGTCACTACTGGTTGCGCGATCCGCAACTCGCCCCCGATAAAGGAATCCAACAGCACATCAGTGACAACATTGCCGAAATCAAAGATTTCGCTCAAGCAATTCATTCCGGATCCATCCAGGCACCCGGCGGCCAGACTTTCCAACACGTGCTGCTAATCGGTATCGGTGGCTCCGCCCTCGGCCCGCAGCTCTTAGCGGGTGCCCTCGCTGCAGCTGACGCTCCACTCGCCATTCACTTTTTTGACAATACCGACCCCGACGGTATCGACCACACTCTCGCCTGCATCGGCGACGAACTCGACCGCACTCTGGTTTTGGTCATCTCCAAATCAGGCGGCACCGCTGAAACCCGCAATGGCATGCTGGAAGCCGCGCGAGTTTTTGAAACCCACAAGCTAAGCTTCTCCAATCATGCCGTCGCCATCACCGGCGGGGATAGCAAACTCGATCAAAAAGCCAGTGCAGAAAACTGGCTCAAACGTTTTCACATGGCCGACTGGACCGGTGGCCGCACATCCATCATGAGTGTCGTTGGTTTAGTGCCCGCCGCCTTGATCGGCATCGACATCGACGCCCTGCTCTCTGGTGCTGCCGTTATGGACGAGCTCACCCGCCAGCCCTGCGTCCAGCAGAATGCGGCCATGCTGCAAGCCCTCGCCTGGCATCAAGCAGGCAATGGCAAAGGAGAAAAAGATCTTGTCATCCTGCCCTATAAAGACGGCCTAGGTTTGTTTGGCAAATACCTGCAACAGCTCATCATGGAGTCACTAGGCAAAGCCCAAGACCTCGATGGCAAATTGGTGAACCAAGGCATCGCCGTGTATGGCAACAAAGGCTCCACCGACCAACACGCCTACGTGCAACAGCTACGTGACGGCGTGAACAACTTCATCGCCACCCTGATCGAAGTGCAGCAAAGCCGTAACAATGAAAGCGGCGAAACTTTTGAAGTCGAAGACGGCGTCACCAGTGCGGATTTCCTCGAGGGGTTTCTACGCGGCACCCGCGAAGCATTGAGCTCCAACCAACGCGCCGTCATCACTCTCAGCATCAAACAACTCGACGCCACCAACCTCGGCATGTTGATCGCCCTATTCGAACGCAGCACCGGATTCTACGCCAGCCTGGTCAACGTCAACGCCTACCACCAACCAGGGGTAGAAGCTGGTAAAAAAGCGGCCGGAGAATTCCTTGCCATATTGAAAAAAGTGCAGCAATGCCTGCAGCAGCATGCCGGCCAGAGCTTCACCGCCGAGCAACTCGCTCAACAACTTGATGACAACAGTGAAATCGAACCCCTCTACCACGCCCTGCAACATCTCGCCAACAACCACAAACACATCAGTAGCGAACCCGGCGACAGCCCCAGCAACGATCAATTCACCCACACCCCCTGAATCCCCAATCCTAAATTGCTAAACGCCTACAGCCTACAGCCTTCTTTCCAATGCCTTCCGCCAACAGCAAAAATCATCTCAAAAAAGTCCGCGCTCACGCCGCAAAAGAGCTCGTACCTTTGCGCAAAAAAGCACGCACAAAAAAACAACTGTTGGATCTCTACCGGCGCTTCATCAAAATTGAAAACCACCGCATCAAACTTGCCCACAAAGCCGGTGGCGGAGGCTTGGAAATCGCCCGGCAGCGCTCGGTGCTGATCGACCTCGTGCTCAACGACCTCTTCGATGCCACCAGCGAAGAACGTTTCACTTCCACCCCGACCGACAAAGACAACTTCCCCATCGCCCTGGTGGCCACCGGAGGTTACGGACGCGGAGCGCTCAATCCAGGTAGTGATATTGATTTGCTGTTCCTACTGCCGGACAAAACCAAAAAAATCCCCGATGCATTAGCCGACTTCATCGAGCAAATCCTGCTGATGCTCTATGATGTGGGTTTCAAAGTCGGCCACGCCGTGCGCACTGCTAACGAGACACTTAAGTTCGCCAAGGAAGATCACCACACCCACACCGCTTTGCTGGATGCCCGCTTTGTCTCCGGCAACGAATCACTCTACGACTCATTTTATCAAGCTTTTGTCAAACAGTGCGTAAAAGACGATCAAAACGCCTATCTCGCTACACGTGCATCAGATATTCGCAAACGTTACAAAAAATACGAACGCACCGTTTACCTACAAGAACCCAACGTAAAAGAAAGTTGCGGAGGCTTACGCGACTACCACAACATGCTCTGGGTACTGTTCATGAAAACCCAGTCCAGAAAACTCAAGGATCTGGTGAAAATGCGTGTGCTCACCCGCCCGGCAGTCAAAGAGGCCGAGGCCGCCTTCGAGTTCCTGATGAGGGTGCGCAACTCGATGCACTACAACCAACGCCGCCCTGGCGACAAACTCACCTTGCGGCTGCAAGGTGTCGTAGCCAAAGATCTCGGTTATCCCGAGCGCACCATCCTGCGTCGTATCGAATCCTTCATGCGTGATTATTACATCCACACACGCAATCTTTACAATTACTGCACTACCGTCATGCAAATTTTCGAACTAGAGGTCGAAGAGGAAGAAACCGCGCCTTCCAGGCTGCTCGGATTCCTCACCAGACGGCAAAAGAAAATCGAACACTTCGACGGATTCAGCAGCAAAGGCGACGGCTTGCTCTACCCTGACCGCGACAGCATTTACAGTGAGGACCCCCACCGCATGATGCGCACATTCGTGCACCTTCAGAAACGCCATCTGAAACTCAGCCCCAAACTACGCAAACTTTTCAAAACCCACTACAGCCTCGTTGACCGCACATTCCGTTACTCCAAAGCCAACCGCGAGACTTTCGAAGAGATCCTCATGCATCGCGGCGATGTAGCCCGAGTGCTACGCGCCATGCACCGAGTAGGCTTCCTCGGTCGCTACCTACCTGAATTCGGCGCGCTGGACTGCCTGGTGCAACATGAGTTTTTTCATCAGTACACCGCCGACGAGCACACCCTGCGCTGCATCGAGGAAGCCGACGCGCTGGCCAGTTCAGACAATCCCAAAGCTGCCTTTTTCCAGGACCTCTTCCGTCATTTGGAAGACCCATACATCCTCTACATGGCGCTCATCTTACACGACACCGGCCGCGCTGCCAACGTGCGCCAACATGCGGACGCTTCCACCCTGCTGGCCTCCAAAGTTTGCAACCGTTTGCAAATCACCAGCAATCGCAGACGCCGCTTGTTGTTTCTGGTTGACCATCACCTCACCTTTTGGCGCACCGCCACCACCACAAACATCGACGACCCCAGTGTGGTCGCCGAATTTGCTTCGGTCATTCGTTACCCATCCTATCTGAAGGTATTGTGCCTTTTTACTTATGTCGACTCCAAGGGCACCAATGCCGCAGGATGGAA
>JAJRVS010000410.1 GCA_024277195.1 Verrucomicrobiota bacterium
GGAATTATTTTTGCCAAGAATTTTTGATAGTTCGCCAATTTTCAGAAGGTTGCCTTCTTCGGCTTCGCTTTCTGCTGTTTCACCTTTGACGGCTTTCAAATAAATATCGAGGGAGCGATTTACGGATTTTGATATAAGTTGGTGAAAGTCATTTTTATCTCCACCGAGCTGGGCTTTCTCCAGTGAACTGATGTAAGCCAAGCGATCACGTTTGCGAACAATGGCTGGCGGGTAGCCGCTTATCATTAATAGCATGTTCATTAACAAACGTGCGGTTCTTCCGTTGCCGTCCACAAAAGGGTGGATCGTCACTAATCGATAATGTGCTTCCGCAGCAAATTCGACAGGGTGCAAGCTTGTTTTTTTTACCAACCAATCACAAAATTCATTCATGAGATCAGGAACTTTGACTGGGTTGGGTAGGATAACAGCAGAGCCTGATATTCTAACTGGAACACTGCGAAAGTGTCCTGAGTGCGCATCATCTATCCCTTTCAAGATGAGTTCGTGGAGGCGTAAAATATCGGAGATGGTGATTTTTCGGATTTTGCCACTAATCTGCTCTTTTACATAATCCAGAGCTTGGGCATGGTTGCACGCCTCCAAATGCTCAATCAGGGTTTTGCCACCAACTGTCAGACCTTTTTCTACAACCAGCGCTGTTTCGCGACGAGTCAAGGTATTGCCCTCGATGGCGTTGCTGGTGTAAGTCAGCTCAATGCGAAACCAGTCGTCAAGATTCTGTACCAGTGCAACGGGCAAGGGACGATGCTCATCGAGGAGTTTTTTCTTTTGAGTTAGGGGGTAGTAATTCATTGCGGTAAAGTGTAAAGTGTAACCTTACGGTTTGCAAAGGGATTTAGGGGTGTTCGGGCATCTTGTCTGTGAATTCATGGGCAGGATGCCCATGCTGGGACGCATGGAGGTAAATCGCAGGCAAAACGTGGGACAAAACTCTGTTTTTGTCATTGTGTGGTGAGAGGGGGCCTAAAGGCGACAAATATGGAAATTTGTCCCACGCTTAAGTTAGGGGTGTTCTCTCTATATGGAACTGTTTTACAAATGAGCTTTCGCGATTTCAATCATTTCCGCGTGGTCAAATGCCAGTTCCGGGAGTTGATCGATCGGAAACCACTGCACTGCGGCGGCGTCATCTGCGGCTTGCGGGTGGTGGTCTTTTTTATCGACGATGGCGTAATGAGCAATGGCGATGATGTGTTCGCGTGGATCACGGTCAGGGGCTCCGAAGGTATGGAACTGGGTGAGTGGGATTCCGCTGAGTCCGGTTTCTTCTAATAGCTCACGGGCGGCGGCGACTTCCGGGGCTTCGCCGAGATCGAGGAATCCGCCGGGAAGTGCCCAGTAGGATTGGTAGGGTGGGTTTTTGCGTTGGATGAGCAGAAGGTAGGGGCCGTCAGGGGATTTGCCGAAGATGACACAGTCGACGGTGACAGCGGGTCGGGGATGTTTGTAGGTGTAGGGCATGAGGGGGGCATTTAAAATTTGAGATTTGAAATTGAGGGAAGTGAACGACGAATGAACACTGAACAACACGAATAAGAATTGAAGAATTATGAAGAGGGGTGGAGGTCTAGGGACTCGTTTTTGAGTTGTTGTGTGGCTAGATCAAAGGCGTAGGGGTCGTGGATGGAGATGGTGATTTTTTTGATTGGGATAAAGGCTTCAGATTAAGGCTTGTAGTTCTTTTTCGAATCCGGCGTTGAGGATGGGGAAGCGGCACCAGGTTTTGGGGTCGAGGTTTTCATCGTCGAGGTGAAAGCTGGGGGCGTAGCGTTCGCGTTTCCATTGATTGCGGCTCCACAGGCGGAAAAAATGGATGACGTATTTTTTTAGTGTGTCTGGCTGATGATCAATAAAACGGTGAATGAGTAATTGATAAACTTCAGCTGGGGCTTTTTTATCGCGGATTGCCCAGCGTTCGATCTGATCCAGAATCGGATAGGGCATGAGATCTCCTTCGTCACTTTGCTGCTGATCGGTGGGACGAAGTTCTGCGGTGGGTTGTTGCTCATTGACTACTTTCAAAGCTGGGATGGTGGCGATGCCGGCTGCGCCTTCTTTTTCCAGCCAGCGCAACCAGTGACGAAGGAAGGCTTTGTCGATACCGGCAATGGGGCTCAATCCTCCGCAGGTGTCGCCGTCCATGGTGGCGTAACCGACGGCGGCTTCCGAGCGGTTGCTGGTGGCAAGTAACAAGGCGTTGCGAATGTTGGAGAGCATCCACACACCGGGTGCGCGCACCCGAGCCTGGATGTTTTGCAGTGTGATGTCATCTTTTTCCCAGGTGAGTGGGCGACCAATGGTTTTTTCGGCCAGTTCAGTGTATTGATCGACGGTATCCTGCACTTGCCACTCGGCGTATTCGGCGCCGAGAGCTTGGGCGAGTGTCCGTGCTGCCTGACGGGTGGTATCACCACTGTTTTCTGTCGCTTGATAGATGCAGATGAGTAGATCTTTTAGCTCGGGCATTTTGTCGCCGAGATAGCTCATTCGGCCTTGCCAATCATCGGGACTGAGTTCTTGGTCGGCGATCTGAAGCATCAGCGCGACCAGGCATGCCACTGCGGCAGAATCGGCTCCGCCACTGAGCGAAATCACAAATCCATGTGAGTGACTTTTGCGCATGTAATCAAAGAGTCCGAGGGTGACCGCACGAGTGAATTCAACTTCCTTGCTCAAGCGGCAGGCGGACATGATCTCAGTCGTATCGGTAGGATGACTTTCGATCGGCCAGTCGAAGTCAGTTTGAATAGCGGTGAATCCATTCAGGTCGATGTGGCGTGAAGCGGTTTTGGCTTGGCTCAAGCGATGCAGATCGAGATCCACCACGGCGGTGGTGATGTGGGTTTCGTGGAAAGAAAAACGCTCACCTTGGGCAACTAGATTGCCGTTGCTGGCGATCATCGACCCCCCATCGTAGATGATACGTCCCGCTTCA
>JAJRVS010000411.1 GCA_024277195.1 Verrucomicrobiota bacterium
TGTAGAGTTCGTAACGAGTCAAATCCTGCTCAAGCAGCTCAAAGCCCTCTTCGCGAGCAAGATCCATCACCACTCGGCGAGTGATGCCGTTGAGCCCACCTGCGGTTACTGGCGGGGTGTATATTTTGCCCTCTTTGACGATAAAAATGTTATCCCCGGTGCATTCGGCGACAAAGCCCTGCTCGTTGAGCATGACCCCCTCTTCCGCCCCGGCGTTGATCGCTTCGATCTTCGCCATGATGTTGTTGAGGTAATTGAGCGACTTCACCGACGGGCTGAGCGCGGCTGGCGCAGGACGCAGGGTGCCACAAGTCACCACAGTAAGACCTTGCTGGTATTTTTCCTTATCATAGAGTGCGATTTTGGACGCAATGATGATCAATGAAGCTTTTTCACAAAGGAAAGGGTTCAGTCCCAAGCTGCCGACTCCGCGGGTCACCAACAAACGAACATAACCGTCCTGCAAATCGTTGGCACGAATCGTCTGCATCACTGCTTCACTGACTTCCTGGTGACTGCAAGGCACCGTCAACTGAATCGCCTTGGATGAATCGTAGAGCCGGTCAATGTGTTCTTTGAGCTTAAAAACACGCCCCTGGTAAAAACGGATGCCTTCAAACACCCCGTCACCATAGAGCAGTCCGTGGTCAAAAACCGACACCTTGGCATCCGCTTCGTCGCAGAGTTTTCCGTCAATGTAAACTTGTAGCGCTTTACTCATTTCTATAGATCAATTTGAAAATGTTTTCACTCCCACTCCACCTCATTCTTTTAACAAAAATACAATTAATGGTGAGCACCGGTTTGTATTGCTCTTGGCAACTCTATCAGTGTTTATCAGTGGTTATAATTTTTTTGTCGTGTATTGCGATTTTTTTATTCTAGCTGGACTGCGACGTCATCCGTCCATCCGCCAATTCCAAGATCCGGTCGCCGGATTGAGCCAGCGCCATATCGTGAGTCACAACCAACAGTGTTTTGTTCTGTTCGTCCACCAAAGAGAGCAACAGATCCATCACCTCTCCACCCGACTTGGAATCGAGATTGCCCGTCGGTTCATCCGCAAAAAGGATCTCAGGATCATTGATCAAAGAGCGGGCAATAGCGACCCGTTGCTGCTCGCCGCCCGACAGCTCAGTCGGCAAATGCTGCACCCGGGAGCCCAAACCCACCCGCTCAAGCAGCTCATCGGCCCGCTCTAAGCTCGGCTTGCCCCCGATCAAAGCCGGCAGGCAGACATTTTCTCGCGCGGTCAGCTCTGGCAGCAGCGCATAATTTTGAAAAACATAACCCATGCGTTGGTTGCGGCACTGAGCCTGACGGCTACCACTCAACTGATAAAGAGCCTCGCCTGCGATATAAACTTCACCCTTATTCGGCTTTTCCAAACCTGCCAGAGTGTACAACAATGAAGTTTTACCCGCCCCCGAAGCCCCGCAAAGAAATAGTTTTTCTCCCGGCTGCACTTTGAGGCTCACCCCCCGCAATACCTCGATCCGACTGCTGCCGATTTCAAAGGTGCGATAAACATCCTCGGCAACGATGATGTCAGCTTTAGCTTGTTGTTGTTTTTCCTCTGAATTCACAAGGCATATCTGTAAACCGAGAACCCAAGGGTGACGAATAGTTTTTGCGCCTCCCTTTTGACAAAATCAGATGATTTTTAGCCAGACTAGGTCAATTTATCAACATGAAGTTCCCCCCTCCTACTTCCGAACAGCACATCACGGCTAAATCACTCTCCCGCTTGGGTAAAACATCAATTGTAACTTTGATTTTTTGCCTACTGACAACCCACTCAATCCTGGCTGCAGAAAAACACTTCCGCTTAGCCACATTTTCAGCCGATGTCACCCCACCACTGGGACACACGCTGTTCACTGGGGGTTGGAAAAAAGCCGAGTCCATCCTGGCGCCTCTCGAAGCCCGCGGTTTTGTGCTGTTGCCTCCCGCTGCCAAACCTGTAGTTTTTTGTGCCATCGACTGGTCAGAGATCCGCAACGACGCGCATCAACGCTGGCGGGAAGTGCTGGCAAAAGCAGCCGGCACCAGTCCGGAACGCGTGATGATTTGCGCCATCCATCAACACGACACCCCGCTCGCCGACCTAGCGGCACAGAGAATCCTCGAACGCTATAAATCCCCGCATCAAGTGATTGACCTCGATTTCCATGAGCGCAGTGTGCAAGCCGTCGCCAAAGCCCTGCGTGAGTCTTTAAACTCCAAACAAATCGTCACCCACATCGGCACAGGCAAAGCCAAAGTAGAAAAAATTGCCTCCAACCGCCGTTACCTGCTCGACGATGGCACAATCAAATATAACCGTGGCAGCGCTTGCAGCATTCCAGCCGCCCAAGCCGCATCCGAGGGCATCATCGATCCTTTTTTGAAAACACTTAGTTTTTGGAACGAAGACCAGGCACTCTGCGCGCTTAGCATATACGCCACCCACCCGATGAGTTATTACCAAACCCAAAAGGTCAACCCCGACTTCCCCGGAATCGCCAGGGCACGACGACAAGGAGATGATGCCGCCGTCTTTCAGGTTTTTGCCAATGGGGCCGCCGGCAATGTCACCGCAGGGAAATACAATGACGGCAATCACAAAAATCGCGCAATCCTGGCCGACCGACTTTACCAAGGCATGCTCAAAGCTTGGAAAAATACCAAAAAACAAGTTCTCACCAGCTTGGACTTCCGTCAGGAAATCGTGAAATTTTCTCCCAATCAAAGGCAGGGATTGGGACGCGATTATTTGATTCAGGTTTTATCAAAAGAAGGCGATGCCCGCCGCCACGGCATGGCAGCAATTGCCCTCAGTTGGTTGGAGCGGGCGGAAAGAGAAGGCGGGCAGGGTCTCATCAACTTGCCGCTGTTCGAATTTAACAAAGGACAAACACAACTACTGTTGCTGCCTGCGGAGATCTATGTCGAGTACCAGCTTTTTGCCCAACAACAGCGCCCGGATTCATTTGTGATGACCGCCGGTTACGGTCAATGCGCCCCTGGATACATTCCACTCGAACGCCACCGGGAAGAAAAAGACAGCAATCTGCACAGTTGGTGCTGGGTAGCTCCAGGTATCGAGCAGCCTTTGAAAAAGGCAATCGCCGATGTGTTGAAAAAGAAATGACCCAGCAGGTGATTCAAAATTCACTTCAAGTCACCCAGATTAGATTTCGCCCATGAGCGAAACAAAGCCTCCAACTCGGCTACCAAGCCAGGCCTTGTAGCGGAGAGATCATTTAACTCGGTTCCATCTTGTTTGAGATTATAGAGCTCCCAAGGTTTGCCTTTGACTCGAACCAATTTGTAATCACCCCGGCGAATAGCTGCCCCCTTGGCGTGCGACCAATAAAGAGCGTCGTGAGCTTTCACCCCATCTGAATGGTTAGTGATCACAGGAAATAGACTACGCCCCTTCAAAGCAAGGCTTTGAGGATCTTGACGCGCTTTTCCAAATATTTCTGCCCCGGATGCCTCTGCAAGCGTCGGCAAAATATCAATGGCATGACAAATTTCAGCAGTGATCGATCCCGCTTTCAAACCACTCTGGAAAAACTGCCGCGGCCATGAAATAATGAGCGGCGAACGGGTGCCCCCTTCGTGATCGTGTTGTTTGAA